>CAIZYO010000158.1 GCA_903937225.1 uncultured Chloroflexota bacterium
GCCAGCGTGACGGGAACGCGGAGCGCCGCTCCGTTGTAGACGGTCAGCCGCGTCTGCAGGAGTCCGATCTCTGGAGGCGTGATCCCGCTTGGGGCCGTCGCTTCAAGACCGGCTCGGATCAAGCGAGCCGCAAATGCGCCCGCCTCGCCTGGCCGTCCCGTTCCATTCAGCACCCAGATGCGAGCAGCCTCGCGCTCAACAGATTGCTCTTCCACTTCGTCAGGTGTTGGCTCGGCGGCAAATGCAGCGAGGATCGCGCGGCGAATCTTCTCAACGTCTGGAACGATGATGTACCCGCGCTCGTCCGCGCCAACTGTCTGGTAGACGGGGGGAGCGAAGACGATGCTCTTCAAGTTGCTTGCATCCACTCGGCCGAGCAGCTCGAGCAGGCGAGGGAGATCGCCTTGCGGGAAGTCACTCTTGATCGCATCCTGAAGCGTGGAGGCAAGGGCGGGTAGATTCGCTGCAATTGCCTCCACATCAGTCTGTGCGCGGACCGCGGCGATCACCTGTTGCTGTCTCTCCGCACGTCCAAAGTCGGAGCTGCCGTGGCGCGAACGCGCAAAGATCAGCGCCTCTTGACCATTCATGGTCCTTACGCCAACCGGCATCCGGATGCGGCGCAAGTAGCCTACGCCGGCGGGATACGTCTCATCCACAATGGGATTCTTCGTGGTGATGCGGATGCCGCCGAGGGTATCTACGATCTGCTTGAAGCCACTGAAGTTAACCATGACGGAGTAGTCAATGCGGATGCCATAAAACTCGCTGAGCATTTCGCGGAGTGCGGCTGCGGGGCCGTTTGGGAACGTGTCGCCGTTCGCCTTCGCCGAACTGTAATAGGAGTTGATCTTGTTGTTATAGGTTGAACCGTAGAGGGCCTGCGCGCTAGCTGGGACTGGGAAATCAACGGTGTCTCGCGGAATGCTGAACATGCTCACTGACCCCTTCACGGGATCGACACTCGCAACAATCAGAGTGTCCGTGTTGAAGCTTGTTTCACCTTGTCGTTGGTCGACGCCAATCAGGAGCACATTGAGGCGTTCGGTGCCGTCCCAGCTCGGTGGGGTGGCTCCCCCTTGCCCGTCACCCTCCTCGGCGCCGCTGAAGATTCCACCGACGAGGGCGGATGCCGTACTCACATACCCGCCAACGAGTAGATGGATGGAGAGGCCAACGGCGAGCGTGCTCGCGAGGGCAACCGACGAGAGGAGCGTTGCGCGCGCACCACTGCCACGGGTGAGACCCTGGCGCCAGGCTTCGGTAGCAGCGGCAGCGCGCCAGACGGCGGCGAGAATGTTCAGGATCCCTGCAGCACTTAGTCCAAGCGGCGAGAGGAGGAGTCCGAGAAGCCCAGCCAGCCCGTCAGCAACGTAGATGCCAGCGAAACCTGCGGCGAGGAGGAAGAGCGGGGTTGCGAACCTTAGGGCAGCCCGCCAGCGACGCTGATAGGCCTGTCCGAGCCCAGGGAGGAGGACGGAGAAGAGGGCCGCTGCGAACGCGGAGCTCTTTGGGGTTCGATCGTCGCTGTTCACCCTCGCACGATAGCGCCTCACCCGCGAGCGAGTCGGCGCTCCGTTTGCCATGCAGGGACGCGCGTGGCACGCTCCGTAGCATGTTCCGTCCTGTTGACGCCAGACCCGACCTTGTCAGCATTGAGCATGAGATGCTGCGCAGCTGGCGGGAGGAAGGCGTCTTTGAACGTCTTCGCGCACAGACGACGGGCGGACCGGCCTGGTCGTTCCTTGACGGGCCGATCACCGCGAACAACCCAATGGGTGTGCACCATGCGTGGGGCCGTACGTACAAAGACCTCTTTCAGCGCTTCCGCGCCTCACTTGGCCACGAGCTACGTTGGCAGCAGGGGTTTGATTGTCAGGGACTCTGGGTTGAGGTGAATGTTGAGCGCGAGCTCGGCTACACCAGCAAGCGACAGATTGAAGAGCAGGGGCTCGCTGAATTCATCAGCCTGTGCAAGCAGCGCGTCCTGACCTATGCCGCGCGACAGACGGAGCAGTCAATTCGGCTCGGCATGTGGATGGATTGGAATGACCCAGCCGAGCTGCTGAAGCTTCGTGATGCACTCGCAGAGGGTCCAGCCACGCCGGTCACGATCGCTGGTGTGGACGGTCCTGTCAGCGGCCCAGTGGAGCAGCTGATTGGGCGACTCGGCACCCCAGAGGTTGGTGGTTCGTACTTCACCTTCTCCGATGAGAATAACGACCTCATCTGGACCTTCCTTGCAACGTGTCATGCGCGCGGCTGGCTCTACAAGGGGAGCGACAGCATGCCGTGGTGCGCCCGCTGCGGCACGGGGATCAGTCAGCATGAGATGACCGAGGGGTATGCAGATCGCGAAGATCCGTCGCTCTATTTCGGGCTGGCACTTGTGGATCGGCCAGGCGAAGAGCTCGTCGCGTGGACAACCACGCCATGGACAGTAGCCGCGAATGTTGCCGCCGCTGTGCATCCCACACTCGATTACGAACTTGTTGAGTTTGACGGCCGCAAGCTATGGATTGGCGCATCGCGTCGCACCGCCACCCTTGGTGGCGGTGCCCCACGTGCCGTCCTCCTTGAAACACGAAAAGGGTCTGAGCTGATCGGCTGGAAGTACCGTGCGCCTTTTGATGACCTGCCCGCCGTGCGTGAAGCGCTCGGATCTGATGAGGCTGCGCACCGCGTGATCGGATGGGACGAGGTCGGCTCCGAAGAGGGGACCTGCATCGTGCACATTGCTCCTGGATGTGGAAGCGATGACCATAAGCTCGGTGTTGCTGAGGGGCTCCCTGCCATTGCGCCAATTGATGAATCGGGCTTCTACCTTGACGGCTTTGGCGCCCTCAGTGGACGCGAGTGGCATGAGGTGACAGAGGACGTGTTCGCGCACCTCACCGCCGCAAAGAGTCTGCTGCGTCGTGAGAAGATCACGCACCGATACCCCCACTGCTGGCGTTGCGCGACGCCTCTGGTGTTCCGGCTTGTGGATGAGTGGTTCATCAGCATGGGGCCGCTCTACGAGAAGCCACGCAGCGAGCTCACCAAGGAGGAGCTCGACGCGAGCCTGCGGTACCAGATCATGTCCGTGGTTGATCGGATTACGTGGCTTCCAGAGTTCGGGTATGAACGCGAACTTGATTGGCTGCGCAACATGAGCGACTGGATGATCTCGAAGAAGCGTTACTGGGGCCTCGCGCTGCCGATTTACGAGTGCGCCTCGTGCGGCAAGGTGGAAGTGCTCAGCTCGCGCAAGGAGTTGGAGGGGCGCGCAACCGCTGGAGCGGCGGCTCTCGAGGGACACACGGCGCACCGCCCATATATCGATGAAGTGCAGATTGACTGCAGCGGGTGCGGGGAGAAGGTGACGCGCGTCCCTGACGTGGGGAACCCATGGCTCGATGCGGGGATCGTTTCCTTCTCAACGTTGCGATTCCGCGAAGATCCTGAGTACTGGAAGCGTTGGTTCCCTGCCGATTTCATCACCGAGAGCTTCCCAGGGCAGTTCCGCAACTGGTTCTATTCGCTCCTCGCCATGTCTACGGTGATGGCGTCAAGCGAACCGACAAAGACGATCTTCGGCTACGGGCTTGTAGTGGGTGCTGACGGACGGGCGATGCATAAGAGCTGGGGGAACTCCATTGAGTTCGATGAGGCGGCCGACCGCATGGGGGCGGACGTGATGCGTTGGCTCTTTGTGGGCTCACGGCCAGAGGAGAACGTGCTCTTCGGCTGGGAGGCAGCTGATGAGACGCGTCGCCGCCTGCTCGTTCTATGGAACGTTTACGCGTTCCTCGTTGGACAGGCGCGATCCGCCCGATGGACGCCAGGTGAGGTTGAGGTGCCGGCTTCGTCGCGAAGCGTGATGGATCGGTGGATTCTCAGTCGCTCAGCCGAACTTGCCTCCAGCGTCGAAACCTCGTTGCGCGCCTACGACGCGTACGCTGCGGTTCGTCGCCTTGAACAGGGGATTGACGAGCTTTCTACCTGGTACCTCCGTCGCACACGTGATCAGTTTGCCGCGGATGCTCCAGAGCGTGAAAGGCACGCTGCCTTCGACACGTTGCATCAGGCACTACTCACGCTGCTTCGGGTCGCCGCGCCGATCAGCCCGTTCTTCACTGATTCGCTGTACCGCAACTTGGTAGGCAGCGACCAAACGAACGGGGGTGCAGCAGGCGCAGGGGTCAGCGAGGTTGTCGGCGGGGCGGCACGCCCGCTTGCTGGGGCGATTCGCACAGGGGGCGCACCTGGCAGCATCCACCTCCTGCACTGGCCGAGTGAAGAGAGTGCGGGATGGCGCGACAGCGAACTGGAATCGGCAATGGAGCGGATCATTCGCGCCGCGGAGCTCGGCCGTTCAGTACGCAGCGCAGCAGGCATCCGGACCCGCCAGCCTCTCGCTCGCGCCCGTGTGGTTCTTGGCGTGCGCGGTGCCGACGCAGAGGCCCTCCAGAACATCCTCGCCGATGAGCTCAACGTGAAGAGCGTTGAGCGCGTTGACGATGCCTCTGGCCTCTTTGAGCGTCGCGTCAAGGTTCTCCTTCCGAAGGTTGCGAAGCGACTCGGTGCATCGACGCAGGTTGTGATGCATGCGGCACGCGACGGGAAGGTTGAGTTTCTTGCGAACGGTGCAGTCGCTATTGCTGGGGTTGAGCTTGCTGCCGATGAGATTGAAATTCAGGCGGTCCCTCGTGAGGGTCAACATGTGGCTGAGGATGACGGGTTGGTTGTGGAGCTTGACACGAGTTTGACGCCCGCACTGGTTATTGAAGGTGATGCACGTGAGGTGATTCGCGCAGTGCAAGAGGCGCGAAAGAGTGCGGGGCTCCAGCGGGAAGACCGCGTGGAGATGGAGATTCGAGGTGCCCCGAGCGAACTGGA
>CAIZYO010000159.1 GCA_903937225.1 uncultured Chloroflexota bacterium
CGCCGAGAAGATCATCGTCAACGACCGCAACATCAATGCGATGCAACATGAGGTCATCAGCGTGATCACCACCACGATCGCGACGCAGAGTCCGGTTGCGCGTGACCTGAGAAACCTTCTCACGATGAACCATGTCGCCTATGAGCTCGAGCGCATCGCCGATCACGCCTCTTCGGTGGCGAAGGTGGCGAAGCAGCTCGCCCCAGAGCCGGCCCTTCAGCGGTACCTGCACCTTCCAGAGATCGGCGAACTCGCAGCGGCGCAGCTCCACGGCGTCCTCCTCGCACTCGTCGACTCGGACGCCGTGCGGGCCCGTGAAGTTGCGGTCAGCGATGACCAGATTGATGCGCTCTACCGCAAGTCCTTTGATGAGTGCGTCTCGCTCATGGAGGCCGATAAGAGCAACGTTGAGCGCGGCACGCGCCTCCTCTTCGCTGCGCACTACCTTGAGCGCATTGGCGACCGGACCACGAACATTGCCGAAGATATCGTCTACCTCGTCTCTGGCGAGGTGGAAGACCTGAACCCGTGAGCGCTGCGAAAGCGGCGCGAACCGGGGAGACGCTGTACCTCATCCGCCACGCCGACGCGGGCGATCCATCCGAGTGGATCGGTCCGGACGCTGAACGACCACTCAGTGGCAAAGGTGTGAAGCAGGTCGCGCGACTCGCCGCCACACTCCTCACTGCAGAGACGGCGATCGATGAGATTCGTTACTCGCCCGCGCGCCGATGTGTTGAGACAGCCACCGTGCTCTCAGCTGTCCTCGAGGTCGAAACCGTCGCTGATGAACGCCTCCTTGACGGTCCACCGATCGCACAGCTCGCCCGAATGTTTGACCAGAAGGGGGTTGCTCGACTCGCCCTGGTCGGACATGAACCGAATCTGAGTCGGCTACTAAGCGAACTCACAGGGATTTCAAGTCTCTCCATTGAGAAGGGCGCACTGATTCGCATTGACCTGCCGAACGGCGTCAGCGCGGGGAGCGGTCGCCTTGTGACGATCGCACCGCCATCTCTACTCCGCGCCCCCAAAGAAGAACGCTAACTCGCCTCCCCTTCAACGCAGGCGGCGACCAGCCCCGGATGGGAGAGGCAAACGAGATCCTCGCGCGTACGAAGCGTCCACGCCGCAAGCTCAAAACCCGCGGCTTGTAGATCTGCCACCCATTCGCTGCCAAGGAGCGACTTCTCGACGGAGACACCGTCGACTCCCAACGCGAGGGCCCGTCCACGAGTCTCAGCAGATGGAGATTCAACGTTGAGCCAGCGTGACCACTGAGGGGCGCGCAAACCAACCTCTCGCAGTGCGTCGTTATCAAAACTTGAAATCACCAAACGCGCACCCGCGTCCATGGACCGCTCACGAAGTGCAGCGAAGAAGCTGGGCAGGGGTGGCACCTTCAGCTCAAGGTCTAGGAAGAGCGAGTCTGGGAGCGCGGCGAGTGCGTCAGTGAGCGGTGCCACGCCGAGGCGCTGGAGCTCGCTCGCATCAAGTTCACTCACCGCTCGTTCATCCCCATGCGTGCGCGCAAGGGTTTCGTCATGAATGATCACAGGCACTCCATCACGGGAGAAGCGCAGATCAAACTCCACGCCATCACAACCAGTTGACGCGGCAGCGAGTAGTGCGAGGAGCGAGTTCTCCGCGTGCCCTAGTGTGCCGCCATGCACGCCACGGTGCGCGAGTCGAAGTGGACGACCTACCGCCTGTGCGGCCACCGTTGCGGGTGGCGCTCCAACCCTATCCACCAGCTCAGATGCGCTCAGCGCAGAGGGAGGCGAATGGTGAACGTCGTGCCGACCCCAACGGTGGAGTCGGCCTCAATGCTCCCGCCGTGGCGAAGGATTGCGTGACGTGCGATCGCAAGCCCGAGCCCAGTTCCTGCACCCCCCACTGATGGAGTCTCGTTCGGAATGCGCTCAACCGTATAGAAACGCTCAAAGATGCGCGAGAGGTGCCGACGCTCGATGCCGATCCCCTCATCTGCAACCTGGATCTCTACGTACGGGTTCGCTTCAGTGACTGAAGAACTGGAGAGGCGAATGGTGACCTTCCCCTCCGGTCGGCTGTACTTCACGCCGTTATGCACAAGGTTTGCGAACACCTGCCGCAGTCGATCACGATCCCCTGGCACCATCCACGGGCCGGGACCAACCTCTTCTACCAGGATCTTCCCACCGTGCCGCGTGGCGACAGGGGTGAAGCGCGTGGCAACTTCTTGAGCGAGGTCTCGTAGATCGACTGGAGCCGTGCGGAGTGCCACCTCCCCCGACTCAAGTGTGGCTAGATCAAGCATTTCGTCCGCCATCTGCACAAGATGCAGCACTTCAACCTCAATCTGCGAGGCGCGCTCCTTTGCGCCGCTGGCGTCGCCACGATCTCCTGCGGTAGCAATCGATTCGGCGAGCAGTCGAATGGTGCTGAGCGGCGTCCGAAGTTCATGCGAAAGATTGTCAACGAATTCGGTGCGGATCTGTCGCAGGCGCACCACCTCCGTCAGGTCGCGCAGGAGAATCCACGCGCCGTCATCCCCATCAGGTGCCGCGGTAACCTGGACGTGCCGCATCTCGTCAGAGTGACCTGGGCGAAGATCGCGCAGGGAGATTTCTCCCCGTGAGATCGTTCCGCTCAGCGCCTCTCGGGCAAGCTCCTCAAGTCGATGGTCAACGGTCGCCTCAATCAGTGGGCGACCGCGGAGATCGTCAACCTCTCGCGCCAAAATCTCTCTGCAGGCGGGGCTGGCGGCTCGAATCGTGAGGTCAGGAAGGACGCGCAGCACGGCATCATCCGTGGCGTCAAGCAGCGCATCAAGTCGCTGCGCGCGGCGCTCCGCTCGGGCCGACTCACGATCTGCCCGCTCCCCTTCGCGGGTGGCACGCGACGTGCTGTCATCGACCTGGTTACGCCGACGGCGCAGTCTCCCCGCCAGAATCAGAGCAGCGAGCGCAAAGAGTGCTGCGAATAGAAGCGTTGGGCTAACGCTCTCGATCATCTGCCCGAAGACGCGCCAACGTACGTTGGCGGAAATCCTCGAGCGGCGAGGTCCTTCTCAATGGCCTCGCGTTCAAGACGCTTCTGCGCGGCGATCCGCTCCACAACTTCCGTCAGCGGCACCACACTCCGTTCACCGCTGGCGCGCAGCGTCATCTCTGCGCCGCCGGCATCAAGCGATCGCGGCGAGATCGTCACAGTCCACGGGGATCCAAGCAGCTCTGCGTCGGCGAACTTCACGCCCGGCGACTCTTCTCGGTCGTCAACCAACAGCTCGAGTCCGGCGCTCGCGGCCGCAGCCTCCAGCGTGGCGGCTGATGCCTCAACGCGAGGGTCCTTGTTGGCGCCGAGCAGCGCCACCTGGGCGTCAAAAGGTGCCACGGCGGTCGGCCAGGCGAGCCCCTTCTCATCGTGATACGCCTCAGCCACGCATGCGGCTGCGCGCCCAACGCCAATCCCGTAAGAGCCCATGATGATCGGTCGCTTCACCCCCGCCTCATCGAGATACTCAGCGCCGAGTGCCGCCGTGTAACGCGTGCCAAGCTTGAAGATATTCCCAACCTCGATCCCCTTTTCCAATCGAACGGGCGCACCGCAGGAAGCACAACCGTCACCCGTCTTCGCAGATGTGAGATCCACCACGTGGTCTGGGGTGAAGTCACGGGGGATGTTGACGTTCTTGAAGTGGTACCCCTCCTTGTTTGCGCCAGCAACAAGATTTGCGGAGGAGGCCACGAGTTCGTCAACCACCACGAGTGCCCCCTTCGCGCCAATCGGCGAGGCGTAGCCCGGCACCATGTTCGCGGCAACGATCTCCTCTTCGCGTGCTGGACGAAGATCGCGCGCGCCAATCGCGTTCGTCAGTTTTGTCTCCTCCACATCATCATCGCCCCGCACAATTGCAACGATCAGCCGATCGTCGCGATCTGCAAAGAAGACTGCCTTCGCGGTCTGCTCGTGCGGGACGCCGAGCAGTTCGGCGAGTGCTTGAATCGTTGGCGCGTTTGGGGTCTTCACCTCTTCGCGCGGGAGTGGTGCCGCCGCAACAGGCGTAGCCCTGCGCACACGCGCGACCTGCCGGTTTGAGGCGCTGGAGCATGCGTCACAGATCACCAGCGTGTCTTCGCCGTACTCGCTCGGTGCCATAAACTCATGCGCCTGTGAGCCACCCATCATCCCTACATCGCTCGCGACGGCAATCGTCTTCAAGCCGAGTCGGGCGAAGATTCGTGTGTATGCGTGGTAGTAGAGCGCGTACGAGTGATCGAGCCCTGCCTCATCACGATCCGCTGAATAAGCGTCCTTCATCGTGAACTCGCGCACGCGAATCAGGCCACCGCGCGAGCGGGGTTCATCGCGCCACTTCGTTTGGAAGTGATAGACCTGCTGCGGAAGTTGTCGCCAGGAGCTCACCAGCTTGCGAAGGAGGTCGGCCACCACCTCTTCGTGCGTCATGGCGAGAACCATGTCGCGGCCGCCACGATCTTTGAAGCGACCCATCTCGGGGCCAATCTGGTCGTATCGTCCCGTCTCCCTCCAGAGATCGGCGGGGTGCACGACCGGCATCAACATCTCCTGTCCACCGATGGCGTTCATCTCTTCACGGATAACCTGGGTCACGTGCATATTGACGCGCATGCCGAGTGGAAGGAGCGAGTAGATCCCAGCACCTAGCGGGCGGATGTATCCGGCGCGGAGCAGGAGCCGATGAGAGGGCATCTCCGCGTCGGCGGGGTCCTCGCGCAGCGTGCTGAAGAAGAGGTTTCCTATTCGCATCTGGACATCCTACCCGCGCCGCCCGCCTCGCGGCGAAATGAGGAAGCTCAGGTGGTACGTCGGAGCACGTAGCCGATGTTGCGGACCGTCTGCAGGGCCACAGGGCTGGCCGGTGTCGCTTCGATCGCGCGGCGGAGGGCGTGCATATGGACATCCACCGTTCGCGTCTCCCCCGCGTAGTCGTACCCCCAGACCCGATCCAGCAACTGCTCGCGGCTATAGACACGGCCAGCGTTGGCGATCAGAAAGGCAAGGAGCTGGAAGGCCTTCGGCTTCACGTGCACAACGGCGCCGTTACGAAGAATGCGCTGTCCCTCAAGGTCGATCTCTGCCTCTCCGATCCGCACCAGTCGCTCAGCGCTCGGTGCTGGCGTTGCACCGCTGCGACGCAGCACGGCGCGGATTCGCGCAGAGAGCTCGCGCGAAGAGAACGGCTTCGTCACGTAATCATCGGCGCCCAGGTTGAGTCCAGCAACGCGATCTGTCTCCGACGCTTTCGCCGTCACCATGATCACTGGGACGCTGGAGTTCGTACGAATGGCACGACACACCTCAATGCCACTCATCTCAGGGAGCATGAGGTCAAGGAGCACAAGGTCGGGTGTTTGCGCGCGAAAGGCAGCGAGACCAGCGGCGCCTGTAGCGGCTTGCTCCACGGAGAAGCCTTCAGCGCTCAACGCATCCGCGAGTGCCTCGCGTAGCGGCCGCTCATCTTCAACAAGGAGGATGCGCGCCGTCTCACTCTTCACCATGCAACCCTCCCGCCATTACGTTAACGACGTGTGAACAACGCCTCAGGCGGCGCGCAGGACAGCGATCGCCTGATCGATGCGCGTAAGGACCGCCGCGCGGCCGAGGAGCCGCATGCTGTCGAAGAGTGGTGGCGTCGCGGTACGACCCGTTGCCGCTGCGCGGAGCGCCATGAAGAGGTCGCCCGCCTTCCAGCCCTGCTCCTCCGCAAGTGTGCGCAGCTTCGCCTCAAGTGCATCCGGCGCATCAAGGAGTGGCGCGTCGCCTTCACCAATCCCATCCGCAATCAGTGGACGTGCCGCTTCGAGCGCGGCGCGCGCTGTAGCCGCCTCCCAACGCTTCGGCACCAGGAGTGCGGGATCATGCTGCAGTGCATCCAAGAAGAGGAAGTCGGTGAGTTCAATCGCAGATGAGAGGAGCGGAATCCTCTCGCGAATCAGCGGGAGAAGCGCGGCGATCTCGTCATCCGTTGCGGGGCGTCCAATGCGACCATCAGCGGCTGCCCGATCATAGAAGGGGCGCAGGCGTGCCAAGAGATCGTCGTGCGTCAACTTGCGAATCCACTGGCCGTTGATCCATTCGAGTCGCGTGCGATCGAAGACGGCCCCCGCCTTCTGCACGTGTTCCAGAGAGAATCGCCCCTGAATCTCTTCCACGCTGAGGACCTCGTCCTCACTCCCCGTTGACCAACCGAGAAGCGCGAGGAAGTTGATGATCGCCTCCTTGAGGAAACCCTCCGCACGATAATCAGAGATTGCCGTCTGGCTCTTCCGCTTGCTCATCTTGGTTCGATCCGGATTCAAGATCAGCGGGAGGTGAGCAAACTTTGGTAGCGCAACTCCGAGCGCCTCGAAGAGGAGGATGTGCTTCGGCGTGTTGGAGAGGTGATCCTCGCCGCGGATCACGTGGGTGATCCCCATATCCGCATCGTCCACGACCACGGTGAAGTGGTAGAGCGGCGAACCGTCCGCGCGAAGGATCACAAGATCGCCGCCGAGTGCCTCAGCGTCGATCTCGACCCGACCGCGGACAAGGTCATCAATGACCACAACGCCCGGCTTGATGCGGAATCTCAAGGCGGCCGACTCCCCCGCCGCAACGCGACGCGCCGCTTCGTCTGCCGCGATCCCCGCGCATCGGCCAGAGTATCGGGGCGGAAGCTTCGCCTTCTCACGCGCACTCCGCTCCGCGTCTAGCTCCGCGCTTGTGCAGAAGCAGTAGTAGGCAAGGCCCGCTGCGTAGAGCTGCGCCGCAACTTCGGCGTAGCGCGCGCTTCGTGCTGACTGCCGGTATGGACCGCGCCCTCCACGCTCTTCGTTCGCGCTGACGACGCCCTCATCCGCTTCAAGCCCGAGCCAGCGCAACCCTTCAAGGATGTCCGCCTCATGTTCTGCGGTTGAGCGCGCGGTGTCGGTGTCTTCCACGCGCACGATGTAAGTGCCACCGTTTGCGCGGGCATAAAGAAGATTGAAGAGTGCGGTGCGCGCGGTCCCAATGTGGAACGGCCCAGTGGGGCTCGGTGCAATCCGTACGCGCATCTCGCCGCTCATGTCGCCACGCCAGCGACACGGTGGAAGAGCTTCTGGTCAATCTTCCCCTGCAACACATGGATGAGCGTGGCGGGACGAAGGCCGAGTGTGGCGCGCCCGATCGGTCCATCCAGAGTGAGTGAATCAAGCGAACTGCTTCGGGAGAGGACCGAAACTGGTGCTCCTGGCACGAGCCCACGAGCTTCGAGATAGCTGAGTAGCGCGCCATCCGCTTCGGCCGCCTCCGTCACTCGATAGATTGTTGCCACCTCACCCGCCTCCAACTCCGCGAGCGGCCTCCCCTTCGGTCGACGCGCCTCTGCTGCACGATCAATCGGATTCCCGTGTGGGCAGGTCTGAGGGTGTCCGAGCATCTCATCGAGACGCTCTTCAAGCGCTGGCGAGATCACCGCGTGCAGGCGGCGTGCCTCTGCGTCCGCAGCCGCCCACGAGAGTCCAACAACACCGGTGAGAAGCCACTCAAGGAGTGCGTGTCGCTTAAAGATCGCATCAGCCGCGGCCTCGCCAGCCGCGGTCAGCTTCCAGAGTCGAGCATGTCCGGTGCATCCTGCGATCAACTTGTCATCGGCGAGGCGCTTGAACATCTCCGCCGCCGCCTGCTTGCTCACTTCAAGGTCTTTTGCCACCAGTGAAGGGGTGACACCTTCTGCATCGGGGTGCGAGCGGAAGGTGAGGATGTACTCCTGCGCGGCGGCCGAGAGGGCCGCACGAGTGGAACCTGCGAGCGTTGTGGAGACCATAGGTGAATCCTACCCCGCGTCCTGCATAAACCCTGCGTCACGCGCCACCCACGGTCGCGGTGAGAGTCGCCCACTCCAGGAGAGGAGCGCGGCGCAAACATAGGCGGAGGCCCAGATCAGCGCCACCACGAGACCAACCCCATCTGTTGACGGGAGTGGGAGCCCAAACGTGGCGGCGAGAGACCAGGGAAGGGCGATAGCCAGAAGGGCGACGCTGCCGCGGGTACCCGACCAGGCAACACGCGGCGCGAGCATCAAGAGGCCGAAGAGAAGCAACTCGAATGCAACTCCGGGGAGGAGCGGCTCGGCGGCGAGGAGCGGAGCCCATGCAACAAGTGCATTGAAAAGTCGCCACTCCACTCGCGGCCACTCCGCAACCGTGCCGCCCTCCGCACTTCCAGTTGCTGCCGTATACGTCTGACGTGACGGTCGTGCATCCCGACGAATCGGTCGTTTCCCACGCGCCCGGTACTCCGCACCGTGCTTTCGCGGATCTGCATACTCTTTTGGATTGACGCGCCAGTACGTTCCAGAGTCTGCTCCAACCCACTGCGCACCGTCCCACACCTGATCTCCATCACTCGCGCTGGTTCCGTCATATGTGGTGGAGCCGGGTCGCGCA
>CAIZYO010000160.1 GCA_903937225.1 uncultured Chloroflexota bacterium
GCGCGGCGTTCGCGTTGGCTTCATTGCAGTAGGAGTCTCTTCCACAACTGGTGCAGCGACTGCGGTCGGTGCGACTGCGGGAGGCGGTGCGGTGCGAACAGGGGCGGCAGCCACTACTGGCGCGGCATGTGCTGACGCCGCCGCTGCTGGTGCGGCCTGTGCTGATGCGGGCGCTGCTGATACAACTGGGGCGAGCGTTCCGAGAAGGAGCAGCTCAAGCCCGAGTCGAAGATCTGCGTCGCCACGCCCTGACTCAAGTCGACGGAGCGCATGGGCGAGGCGCAAGAGTTCATCGCGACTGCGACCCGCGAGCGGGAGTGGCGCTCCAGGCTCGCCCCCAAGGTTTACTCCCGCAGGGAGTCGCGAGGCGTCGGCGGGAACCGTGCCACCGGTCGCGAGCGCTGCATGAAGCGCGCGACGGATCAGGTCGGTGAGGCGCTCCGTGACGACGCGCGGATCTCGTCCGCGAAGTTCAAAGTCGGCGAGGATGCCAAGTCCGACCGCCGCGTCTGCATCAAGGGCAGCGCCTGCGAGCCGCGCAATGTCCTCGGCGCCAGGGAGGCCGAGGAGCTCTTCAACATCCGCTGCGCGCAACGGGTCAACGCCCGAAGAGAGGAGCTGATCAAGCATCGATTCGGCGTCGCGCATCCCCCCATCGGCGAGTCGGGCGAGCAGCGCGATCGCGTCGGGCTCCGCGTTGCGACCTTCGCTCTTGAGGATGTCCACCAGCTTCGCGGCGATCTGCTCCTGCGCGATGGGGCGGAAGTCGAATCGCTGCAGTCGCGAGAGGATCGCTGGTCGAATCTTGGAAGGGTCGGTGGTGCAGAAGATGAAGACGATTCCGGGAGGCGGCTCTTCCAGCCACTTGAGCAGCGCGTCCCAGGCGTCATTGGTGAATCGATGCACCTCATCAAGGATCAGCACCTTGCGCTTCAGATCTGTGGGTGGATTGGTAATCAGCGGGATCAGATCCTCACGCACGTCATCGATGCGGTTTGATGTTGCCGCGTTTGACTCCACCACATCAAAGGTAGCGCCATCGCGAATTGCAATACATGCGGTGCAGCTACCACACGGCTCGCCGTCTGCGGGTGCGAGACAGTTGAGCGCCTTCGCCACGATGCGGGCGGTGGAGGTCTTCCCCGTTCCTCGGGGGCCAACGAAGAGGAGTCCGTGACCAAGCCGACCGTCGGCTACGGCGCGCTGCAAAGTCTTGGCGATGGGGTCTTGGCCGCGAAGCTCACCGAAGGTGGATGCTCGGTAGCGGCGATAGATTGCAAGCTGTTCTGCCATCGCCCCTCCCTCACTCTCACCATGTCCAGCACGCCGCCACTTGAGTGCCGCCGGCCGAGCGGCCCGCTGCGCCCGCCGCGATCCGCTTAGCGCTGCTTCCTTCCGGACCTGACGCGGTTCACGAAGCGTCGTCGCGCGGAGCCCGACCGACGGCAGGAAGATCATAGATGACCCGTGATGCGGGACAGGCTCGGGGATCGGACGCGCAACGCACCCCCTCAGCGACGCAGGGAGGCACGAGGATGAGCAGGATCAGTCGCGACTCTGCGGCTCAAGTAGAGGGAGTGTGAAATGACGCACCACGTTGATCTCCATGCATTCGGAGTCACGGCAGAGCGTGGCTTCCTCCCTATCGCAGACCCCGCCATCGAGATTCCAGCGGCGAACCCTGAGTGGCACAAGACGGCACGAGACCTCCCCGCACTCCTCCCTTCAGGGAAGATCCGCGCCATCATTGAGGCGCTCCCTGAATTCCGAAGTGAAGCGCTGAGCATCGAAGAGGACCTTGAGGCGGCGATGCGTACCCTCAGCTACCTCGGCATGGCGTACGTGTGGGGCGAGCCAGAGTCGCCAAGCGCGCTCCCAGCGCGACTCGCCGTGCCTTGGCACGAGATCGCTGCAGCGCTCGGCCGTGAGCCGATCCTCTCCTACGCAAGTTATGCCCTGTGGAACTGGCGCCGACTCGACGAGAGCGGCCCGATCGCACTCGGCAACATTGCACTCCTCCAGCACTTCCTCGGTGGACTCGACGAAGCCTGGTTCATCCTCATCCACGTTGATATTGAGCGACGCGCCGGCGCGGCACTCGCCGCAGGTGCGCGCGCGCAAGCGGCAATCTCCGACGGCAACGACGCCGAAGCCACGAGTGCCCTGAACGATCTCGGTGATGCACTTGATGGGATTCTCGGCACGATGAAGCGCATGCCCGAAGCGTGCGATCCATATGTCTACTACCACCGCGTTCGTCCGTACATCTTCGGGTGGAGGGATAACCCGGCACTCCCTGGCGGCCTCGTCTACGAAGGTGTCACCGCGTACGCTGGGAAGGGTCAGACCTTCCGCGGCGAAACGGGTGCGCAGAGCACGATCGTCCCCTGCCTTGACGCCGTCCTCGGCGTTGATCACGCGCCGGATCAGCTCCGCGAATACTTGATGGAGATGCGCCGCTACATGCCGCGCAAGCACGTCGGCCTCCTTGAAGCATTCGAGGCTGGCCCAACGGCGGCGAGCCGCATTGCGACACTCGGCGCATCTGCGCCGAAGGAGCTCGCTGCGGCGAGAAACCGTTGCGTGGAGACCCTACGCGCCTTCCGTGCGCTGCACCTCGAGTACGCCGCGACCTACATCAACCGACAGGCGGCAGATGCAACGGGAAACCCAACCGATGTTGGGACGGGCGGCACGCCATTCATGAAGTACCTGAAGAAGCACCGCGATGAGACTGAGGCGTCACTCACCAAGTAGCGCATTGCGCGTGACGCGCACGGGGCACACGCGAGACAACTGAAGCGGGGCTATCGCCCGACGAGGCTCCGCACGAC
>CAIZYO010000161.1 GCA_903937225.1 uncultured Chloroflexota bacterium
CGCCTGGAAGAGACCGAGCGCGCCGCGCCCGACAAAGTTGAAGGCGTGGGTGACGATCGGATAGAGGCCGTCTTCGGCCATGATGAACTCCACGAACGCACCTTGCGCTGGTGAGAGGTCAACCGCCTGCGCGCCGTAGTTTCCCGTGTTTCCAATGCGCAGCTCCACACCCTCTTTCACCACGCGATCAAAGATCGTTCCCACAATATGGAACGAACTGTCAACGCTCGGCCCTGCATTGAGGATGAAGACGCGCACGCGCTTCCCTGTGGCGATCTTGATCGGATGATCCAAATACTGATTCGCCACACCGTTGAAGAGGATGAAGTCTGGAGCTGGCGCTGCGGCCATCGCCTTTTCAAGTGACGAGACGTCACCCTGTGGGCCGAGATACCACTCGCTCTGGACGATGGCAAACTCTTGATCAACCTTTGAGAGTCCCTCCGCGGGCTCTACGATCATCATCCCGTACATGCCGTTGGCAATGTGGTGCAGCGCTGGGCCGGTGCCGCAGTGATACATCCAGACGCCCGCAAACTCCGCGCGAAACTCATAGAGCTTCTCTTCGCCCGGCTGGATTGAAGTCATCTCGTCGTTCCAGGCGACGAGCGAACTGTGGAAGTCAATGCTGTGGGGCATCTTGTTCGAGGCTGGATTGATTAGATGGATGCGCACGAGATCCCCCACCTTCACGCGGATCACGGGGCCAGGGACCGAATCGCCAAAGGTCCAGACCGCCTGCTGGTACCCCTCGGCAATCGTCATGAGCTTCTCGTACATCACGAGATCAATGTCATGCGTCTTGCCAGAGAGTCGATCAGGCGCGGTTGCATCTCGCGGGAAGTATCCAGGTGCATTGGGGTCAGCCAGCACGTCTGTGACTGGGCCCGGTCCGCCGTGGTCATCAGCGGTTGCCACGGTGCCGCCGCCAACGCTGAACGCCCCAGTCATTCCTGCAGCGGCGTGACCAGGAATCGAGCAGAGGTAGGTCGTCCCGCCCTCAGGGATTGTCATCATCGCGGTCGCGGTCTCCCCGGCTGCCACAGCGATTGTTTGACCATCTGGGAAGGTGATGTCGTGTGGCGCGGAGCCCGTGTTGACGAGCGTCACCTCGTAGTCACCAGCCGCTTCAACACTCAGCGTTGCAGGATCAAAACCCAGATCAAAGGCGTTGACACTGATCGCCCCAGCCATGCCGGAGTGCGCTGGAGGGGTGTCCGTCGCCTCCTGGCCACCGTTTGACTTAACAGAGACCACGACCAGGAGTGTCAGCGCGGCGAGCGTCAGCGTGAGGATCGATCCGATGCCGAATCGATGCATACCGCTCGCCTCTTCCTTTTCGGCGTTCAACTGGTGATATGTCTGAGACATCGCACGGGCTCCCTTCGCCTAGTGTCCGGCTCGAGCTCGTGGAGTCGCGAACGCCCTGCCGAGCAACAGAGTCAACGTAGTCCTGCCTCTCTGGCGGCGCTTTATCCGAGCGCGCCGCTCGCATATGAGGCGTCAGCCCTTCGCCAGGTCCTCCGCGGCGCCGTCTGGCCAGGCGGCGATGCAGACCTTGTTGCCAGAGCGGTCGGCGAGGATCCAGTAGGAAGGCGCATTCGACGCA
>CAIZYO010000162.1 GCA_903937225.1 uncultured Chloroflexota bacterium
CAGGTCTCACCTAGCGCGCAACTTATTGTCAATTGTTTGCGAGGCGGTTTCACATACTGCGCTCAGTGTGTTGATTTCTCTACACGCGCGGTTGCGCCAAACGTGAGGGTTTTGATCACTCCCCCCCCCGAACCAGGAACGAAAGGGGTCAGTCGGCGGCGCGGCGGAGGGTGCGAATCAGTGCCTCTGCGGCGTTTGCGCCAGGTGCGCCGGTGACTCCGCCGCCCGGATGCGTGCCCGCTCCGGAGAGGAAGAGTCCTTCGATCGGCGTCTCATAACGACCGATGCCGTAGAGGGGGCGCCACTGCGCAAACTGATCAAAGCCTTCGTTGACGTGCATCGCGTGACCACCCGTTGCGCCCCAATCGTTCTGCAAATCCGCAGGCGTGATCAGCTGGCGCGCGCTGATGAGATTCGTGATGCCAGGGGCAACGTGCTCTAACTGGTCCACCACGCTATCCGCGAACGACTTGCGCGTGGCCTCATCCCACTCGCCATCCTTGAGGACCGCGGGTGCGTACTGCACCACGCAGCTGACAATGTGTCGGCCGTCCGGCGCGAGCGAAGGATCAATCAGTGTTGGGATGAGCGCTTCAATAATCGGCGTCTCGCTGATGCGGCCGTACTTGGAGGCGTCGAAGGCTTTCTCGGTTCCAAGGATGCTCTCCAGGATCACGATGCGGCCGCGCAGTTTCTCCTGCGCAGCTTCGCCCTTCCCCGCCGCGGTAAAGGTGGGGAGCTTGTCAACGAGCAGGTTCAGCTTTGAGGTGACGCCAGTGCTGCGTGTGGCACGCAGGCGACGACGCAGATCTGGGCCGGTGGCCTCCACGCCGAGCAGTCCAAGGAGCGTGGTCTTTGGGTCGAGTGTGGAGAGCACGTATGGTGCGGCGATCTCTTCGCCACTTGCGAGTGCCACACCGGTCACGCGACCGTCTTGTTCAGTGATCGCGACCGCTTTAGCGCCCGTGCGAATCTCTGCGCCGAATCCGCGCGCCGCATCGGCGAGTGCGGTGGCGAGCGCGCCAGGTCCACCAATGGCGACAACCGTCTGTCCCGCTGCCCCGCCGTCTGCGCCGTCACCCGTGATGCCGTCGAAGAGCATCGTTGCGGCGGTCCCTGGGCTCATAGGGCCAACGGCGTTGTAGATGGCGCCGCGCCAGGCGAGGAGTGCGAGCAGGTGCTCGTCGTTCTGGATGTACTCGCCCACGAAATCTGATGCGGACATTGGGAGGATGCGCAGGATCTCTCGACCGTCACCCTCCTTCAGGTCCGTGAACGGCTTGCGGAAGGCGAAGCCGGCCAACATCTCGGCAACAGACTTTCCGCCATCAAGGCTCGGTGGCACGCCGTCCAACACCTCTTCAAAGTAGGCACCAATGCGACGGAGTCGGCCATCGAGTTTCATGAACCCGTGCGCGGTCTCCTTGCCGTGCGGTCGCTTCTCCAGCTCTTCGGCGCTGCGCTTCGGATCGCGGTAGAGAGTGATGGAGCTGCCGTCACGTGGGTGTGGTGCAAACGAGCGCACCTCTGGCTCCACAAGTCGAACGCTCCCCGCAAGTCCGAGGTCGCGCGCGACGCGCGGACGGAATCGACCAACGGTGTGCGCGAGCATCGGCGCCTTCACGCCGTCAATGTCTGCGGTCAGCGCCATGCCGCCAAGTTCGCCACGCGCCTCAAGGAGGATCGTCTTGATCCCCGCACGCGCCAAGTATGCGGCTGCAACGAGTCCGTTATGTCCGCCGCCGAGGACGATCACATCGGCGCTGTTGCGCGCGCGTGGTGCCTCTGCCGCCGCCTTCTGCTTCTTGGCGGCCATTAGTCGTCCCCCGCTTTCGACTTCAAGATCTCAAGCGCTGCGAGTCGACCAGGCGCCGCCATGATGCCGCCACC
>CAIZYO010000163.1 GCA_903937225.1 uncultured Chloroflexota bacterium
TTCACCGGCTACCTGCTGCCGTGGGACCAGATCGCCTACTGGGCGATCACGATCGGTTCGAACATGGCCGGCTACGCGCCGCTCTTCAACACGCCATCCAAGCTCCTCCTCCTCGGCGGACTTGAGGTTGGACAGAACACGCTGCTGCGCTTCTATGTGCTGCACGTGATGGTCTTGCCACTCCTCGCAGCAGTCTTCCTCGCGGTCCACTTCTGGCGGATCCGCAAGGATGGCGGCATCAGCGGGCCACTATGAGCGGAGCGCGGCGATGAGCGACGAGCAGCGCCCAGCACCAGTCGCGCCGGTCGATCCTTCGCGCCGTACGGAGATTGACAAGCAGCGCGTGCCGATGGCGGCGCGACCTTATCGACTCCTTGCGCTGGTGAAGCAGGACGCGGTGGTCCGCGTCCAGAAAGAGCCAGACGACACGGTGATGACCTGGCCACACCTGCTCACCATTGAATTCCTCGCCGCCGTTGCAATGAGCATCTTCCTGTTGCTTCTCGGCCTCTTCATCAATGCGCCGCTCGAAGAGCTCGCAAATCCCAATGTCACCCCCGCGGTGGCAAAGGCGCCGTGGTACTTCCTCGGCCTCCAAGAGCTGCTCGCCTACTTCCATCCAACCGTTGCTGGTGCGCTGACTCCAGCCGCAATTCTCGTTGGCAGCGCGCTGATCCCATATCTGGATCGACGCAACATCCACAGCACGCGACCATCGGATCGAAAGCTTGAGGTTTCACTCTTTTCGATCCTCTGGGCGCTTGGCCTTGCCGTCACCTTTATCGGCATCTTCTTCCGTGGTCCTGGCTACTCATTCGTGTTGCCGTGGGTGAACGGCTTCTTCTTCAGCTTGTGATGGGAGGCGTGCAGTGAGTCATTACGGCGTCGAACCGGCAGACAAGCCGAAGGCCCTCACTTCGCAGACGATCAAGGCGCTGCGCCACGAAGAGGTGAAAGGGATTTCGCGTCGTCGCCTCCTGCGCACCACAATCGGTGCTGGCTTCGGGCTCTGGCTCCTTGAGGTTACGGCGGGAACACTTTCGTTCCTGTGGCCGAATCTTGAGGGCGGATTCGGCGGGAAGGTTGCCGTGGGGACGTTTAATTCGCTAAAGAATAAGAACGCGGCACTCCCTTTCAGTGAGGGCTATCCGGTCTACGTCCAGGAAGCGCGCGCCTACATCATGCTGGTTGATCCAACGCGACCGGAGTTTACGGTCGGCGAAGATCCCACTGGTGACGGCACGGCACTGAACGTCCGCGCCCTCTATCAGCGCTGCCCACATCTCGGCTGCAAACCGAACCCTTGCATCAAAACGTACTGGCTTGAGTGCGCATGTCACGGCAGCCGCTTCGACCGGGTTGGCACGAAGGCGGACGGGATTGGCCCCGCGCCACGCGGCATGGATCGCTTCGCGTTGCAGGTGGACGAGGGCGGGAACCTCACGCTCGACACGGGAAAGATCACGCTCGGCGCACCGCCGATTGCGCTCGGCCAGCCTGGCCTTGAGGCACCACGCGCCGCCACGGGGTGCATCTAGATGAACGACGAGCAGCGCAACCTACCAACGCCAGTGGAGAAGCTGACGCCGCCAACGCCGCGTCTCTCCAGCCCAGCCCCAATCCAAACGCACGGACTCACTGCTGAGCGCGTGGCGAAGATCGTGAGCCAGAGCGGCTCCGCGCGCATGACTGCACTCCTCGGCATCGCCGTGGTGACCCTCTTCGTTCTTGTCTATGCCTTCTATGACCAGGGCCTCCCTGGCGTTGTTGGCTCCTCGCGCATGGAGGCGGCGCGTGAAGAGATCTATCTCGACACGGTGAAGCGCGGCTACAACCTCTACGAAGCGAACTGCGCACGCTGCCACGGCGAACAGGGGCAGGGTGGCATCGGCCCAGTGCTCAACGACCAAGGAAAACTTCTTGCGCACCTCTCGCCTGCGTACCTTCACAACGTGCTGACCGTTGGCGGCCGCTACATCTGTGGCGACGCAAACTCGTTGATGGGTGTCTGGGCCGATAGCAATGGTGGTCCGTTGAACTATCGAGAGATTGAAGAGCTGATCGCCTGGATTCGCGCCACGAAAGACGACGTGATTAAGGTGCAAGATCCTGCAACCGGTGAGATGGTTGAAGTCACTGGCTGGCGTGATGCCGCCTATGTGCCGGCCGCCGATGCAACGCCAGTTCCCGCATGCTGGAAGGATGCATTCGCTGTTTCACCATCCCCGTCGCCATCGGGTGGCGAGCCGACGCCAATGCCTACAGATACTGGTGGAGGCACGGGTGGGAGCTACACGATCGTGGCAATGGGCGTGAAGTTTGATCTCACCTCACTTGAGGTTGAAGCGAACAAGGCCTTCTCGCTAATCTTTGACAATCAAGATGCGGGCATCCCGCACAACGTCGCCATCCACGAAGGAACCGCGAGCGCCGTCGGGAAGGAACTCTGGCAGGGTGCCATCTTCCCTGGGATTGCCACGCAAACCTATAGCGTGCCTTCCCTTGCTGCAGGCACCTACTCGTTTATTTGTACCGTGCACCCGAACATGGTTGGCGACCTGGTGGTGAAGTGAGCAGTCTGCCAGCACCCCTCGGCCAGCAGCAGCTCGCGCCAGCACCCGCGCCGCGTCGCGCGCTCTTCGGACTTTTCGATGCTGCCGGTTGGGGCTGGGCGTCGTTCCGCGCCGTTCTCTGGACACTGCTGATCATTCTCATGCTCGGGTACATTCCGGATCGCGCCTATTACATCGTGACTTCGCCAACCATGGAGATTGGCCTGAACGCTGTTTCGCTCGTCAACATTTGCCCGGGCGAGAACAAAGATCTTCCGTGCCCTGCACCCGCGGGCGCCCTCATCCCGTGGGAGAGCGGTGCGCCTGTTGCACTTCCAGGCGCTGGTGAAGGCGGGAGCCTCCTCCAGGTTGGCTCGCATCTCTATTACGTCGGCGGCCGCGTGAGCGGCGCACTTGATGAGTACGCCAACACGCCAGGCGTTTCAGCGGCAGAGATCGGCGCTGGCGGGCTCTCCAGCTGGGCCGCAGTAGCCCCGCTCCCAGCGCCGCGCGCGTTGAGTGCGACCGCGTATCTCGCCGGCACCGCGTACGTCATTGGCGGTACGTCAGACACGGAGAGCGCAACCGCCACCGTCTACACGGGCGCGCCTGATCCCGCGACGGGAACCATTGATGCGTGGATGCTCGCCGACGCACTCGAACTGCCAGCGCCGCGTAACGGTGCCACCGTGATTACCGTGAGCGATGGCCTGATCGTCTTTGGTGGTGCGAATGAGTTTTACGAACCACAGACCACCGTATGGAAGGCGACGCTCCAGTCGAGCGGAAGCCTCGGTCCGTGGGAAGAGATGGCACCACTCCCTGAGCCGCGGGCAAACGCCGCCGCCGCGCTCGTGGGCGACTCGGTCTGGATCTGGGGCGGACGCGACGCGAGCGGCTACACCGGCGTCTCACTCCACGGATACATTGCGGTAGAGAAGACGGCTGGCGGTGGCGGGCATAGTGGCGGGACCTCATCAACGGATGCCGTTGACGAGCAGGGCGACGCACCGATCGGCAGCATCTACAAGTGGACCGCCACCTCAGGCGACGCCAATCTCCCATCACCTCGCGAAGGTGCCGCGCTGTGGAGCGCGAACGGCACACTCTATGTCGCAGGCGGCGTGCAAGATGGAGCCGTCGTCGGGAGCGTGTACTGGACAGCACCGACAGCTGCCACGGGCATCACCACGTGGAAGAACGTTCCAGAGGTCGACCTACCTGCCGATCAGCTTCGCACCAACGCGAGCGGCGCCGTCATCGGCACCCATGCGCTCTTGATCGGCGGAGAGGATGCAAGCGGTGCACCTGCATCAACTTCTGTGAGCGCGCTTACGTCGCCGAAGGCCCCAGTCTTCCGCGCAGGCCTCTTCGGCCTCACGATCCCAGGACTCGCCATCCCAGGCTCGATTGGCGAACAGCTCGGCTTCCTCTCATCTGCAGGCGCGTGGACGCTCAACTTCGTCTTGCTCTGCGCGATGGCGGTTGCCTATGCCCAACGCGAGCGTTTTGGAGCATGGCTGCGTAAGAGGCTCGTAAAGAAGTAAGATCCCGCGTATGAGCGGCAGGGCGAAACTACTCTTCGGCATCAACGCGCTACTGGCGTGGGCCGGATATGGCATCGCCCAAGTCACCAACATCTTTGACTTAGTGCCAAGCACTGAAGCCTACGACCCGAGCAGCAACATGTTCGGCGGAAGCGCAGAAGGCCTTGCAGGTGCAGTTGGACGAGTCTTCGACTCCCACGGCTACTTCACGACCTGGTCCAACATCCTTGTGGCACTCACGTTGACCGCTCTCGCCCTGAACCCAGAACGAACGGGACGGATCTTTGCTCGTCTGCGCAACACAGGCCTGCTGATGATCACGATGACGATGGTGCTCTACCACCTCCTCCTCGCTGGGACGCAGAACCCACAGAGCTGGGACGCAGTCTCGAATCTTCTGCAGCACTACATCACACCTATGGCCACAATTCTGGTCTGGTTCGTTGCGGGGCCGCGCGGGCAGTTCAAGTTCAGCGACACCTTCACCGTCTTCATCATTCCGATCACATACCTTGCGTACACGTTGATCCATGGCGCGGTGGCGTCCGTCTATCCGTACCCATTCTTCAACGTCATCAAGTACGGGTACGTGTCGGTGCTCTCACTGATGGGTGGGGTGATCGTTGGTGGTTACGTGGTGGCGCTGATCTATTACGGGGTTGAGCGCCTGCGAACGCGCGCGTAAGTTCTCGCTCCCTCGTGGTGAGCCGGGCGGGGATCGAACCCGCGACCAAGGGTTTAAAAGACCCCTGCTCTACCGCTGAGCTACCGGCCCGCCCAGATTCTCGCACGGCGCGCTGGTGGCTGGGTTGACTTCGTGGGAGAATCGTACCCATGAGGCGCGAATGGTCGCTCGAGGCCGCAACGCAGGCGCTGGTTGAACTGCGCCCCCTGATCGTGCTGCTGCGCGAACAGCGCGCATCCCTAGAGACGCTGAAGCAGCAGCTGCTCGTCCTTCGTCGACTCGAACGTGCCGGCGCTCGCCCTGGCGGCTCCGACCAGAGCGACCTCCAGGCGGCCGGCGCCGACCAGGCGACTCAGGACGCCTTCCTCACCAGCTCGCTGATCGAGGCCCGCATCCGCGCGCTCGTGGATCAGATGCAGGCGAGCGTTGATCGTGTCGCAGCGCGTGGCGTGGAGTTGCGCGACATTGATCGTGGCCTAGTGGACTTTCCAGCGGCCGCCTTCGGTCGACCCTTCCACCTCTGCTGGGAAGAGTCAGACGGAGAGGCGGTCGGGTACGCGCACGGACTCGGTGAGGGCTTCGGATCGCGACTCCCGATTGGCGAGTTCCTCCGTCGGCACGCGCACAACGAACGAGGCATTTGACGCAAGACCCGCAACTGCCGATACTCCGCAAGCGGGGTGGAGCAGTGGCAGCTCGTCGGGCTCATAACCCGAAGGTCGGTGGTTCGAATCCATCCCCCGCAACCAACCCCTACTCGCCGGATACGAACGCGTCGATCTCCTCCACCGAAACAAACGGCCCGACGCGGTAATCCAGGACCACCCCTGACGCATCCAGCAGTAGCGTGAGGGGTGCCGCATTCACGGGGATCTGCGCGGCAATGCTGCCGTCTTCATCCAGGAGTGTGGGCCACGTGGCGCCAAGTTCTGTCGCCGCCGCGGCACCAGGACCGGCCGCATCCTTATAGAGGACGCCAACCAGCACCCCGAGACTCTCTTCGCGTGCGTCGTATTCGGCAAAGAGCGGGATCTCCTCGCGACACGGAACACACCAGCTCCCCCAGAAGTTGAGCAGGATGCGCTGATCGCCTTTCGCGAGGTCACCGATGCTGCGGCTCGCGCTCGGGTCGGAGAGGAGTGACTCGTTTTCGATGCGGATCGTCCGGCCGAGCAGATCACTAGACGTCTGGCAACTTCCCAAGGAGAGAGCGGCAATCAGAGCAAGAGCAAGCGCGCGAGCCCTCACTTCACAACGACGTCGCCGACCATGTTCGGATGCACCGTGCAGACGAACGAGTAGCTCCCCGCTGGGAAGGCGGGAACTTCATAAAGTTTAGTCTCGTCGCCATTGAAGATCTCGCCCTGCCAGAGCTCAGGTCCAACCGCGTCGGCACTCCCCTCATGAATGGCAATGTTGTGTGGAATGCCAACGTCCATATTGTGAAAGCGCAACTGGCTCGCCGTATCTGCTGGGAGTTCAAACAGGGTCTGCTCAAACTTAACCCCCATCGCAGTGATCAGCGTGATGCCGTCGTCTGGGCCAGCAGATGGTGCGCCACTCTCCGTTGGGGCGCCGCTCTCGGTGGGTGCGCCGCTTGCTCCAGGAGACGGAGCGGGGCTCTCTGACTCCGTGAAAATCAGTCCAGCCTGCGCACCGCCAACCACCACAAAGAGCAGCGAGAAGAGGAGGAGGCTGATGCGCGGTGCACTCTTTGGCGTTGGATTCACCAGGTGTCCGGTGCTGTCAGCCTCCGCAACGGCGCGGTACTCACGCCCTGAATCAAGGAGCCATCCAACTAGTGCGAACGCGGTCATCAGCGCGCCAAGGAGGACGAAGGGGAGACCGATCGCTGCGCCGAAGAGGAGCACGCCCGTGGCGAGACTTACCAAGAAGGGGAGGAGTGAGGGTGGTGGAAGGTGCACGCCCGCTGGCGGGCCAGACGCCGCCCTACTGCTCTGCGCGGATATCGCAAGTGCGCTGTGGTCTCCTGCGCCGATCGCATCGTATTCGCGAACCGCTTCTCGTCCCCAAGCAACGAGCGCGAGGAGCATCGCGCCTGCAGAGACGGCGAGCGCTACGCCACCGAGTGCCACGGAGAAGAAGAGTGCCGCTGATGCAACGGAGATGAGAAGCGGCGCAAGGCTCGGCCCTGGGAGGTGAATCCCTGCTGGCGTGGAGCGCGTTGGAAGCGCGGGCATCCCGATCTGTCGCGGACCAGCGCGTCGGAAGCGAAAGAAGACCCACCCGTAGAATCCGGCGACGACGAGAAGGATGATGATTGGAAGGAGCTGGATCAGCGCGCCCCAATCAGGTGCAACGAACGGCCCAAGGAGGGATACGACCCACTCGAGGAGTGAGCGGAGCGCGTCCAACGTCAGCCCCTAGGCTTCGGAGTTCATTGCGTGAACGAGCACCGCGGTCATTGTGCTCATCGCCACCCCGAGCGCACCGAGCATGAAAGCACCTCCAGTGTCCCCAGAGACCACAAGGTAGACGGTGCCTATGACCACGAAGATGAGTCCGAAGGCGAGGGCGTACTTCATGCTCACATTGTAGCCGCCACCGAAAAATCTGCGGGTGCCCGAAGATAGGGGGGTGATCGCCTTCAGCCTCTTTCCTGCGCACGGGCCCCTCCCGCCGGAGCCGAGCCTTGCCGCCGTTGCGTACTGGTACTCCCCACCATTCATCAGCCTGCTGGTCGTGGCTGGACTTGCGCTCTGGTTTGTTGGGGTGCGCCGCGTTCAGCGCCAGCACCCGCAGAATCCTGTGCCTCGTTCGCGGAGCGTGTCAATCGTGGGTGCCGCCGTCTTCCTCCTGATCGCGCTGCAATCGGCGATCGAGCGCTACGACACCACGCTCTTCAGCGTGCACATGGTGCAGCACCTCATCCTGCTCTTCCCTGTGCCGATTCTCATCCTGCGAGCCGCTCCGGTCACGCTGATCCTTCGGCTTGCGTCGCCTCGCTGGCGCGCGCGGATCCTGGCCCTGCTACAGAGTCGTCTCGTTGGCGTGATCAGTCATCCGATCGCTGCCTGGTTCCTCCTTGTATTTGTGATGTGGGCGACCCACCTCTCGCCACTCTTTGATGCGGCACTCGATGATCCCTTCTTGCACAACCTGGAGCACGTGATCTACCTCAGCAGCGCACTCCTTTTCTGGGCTCCAGTCTTCTCGCTTGACCCAGTACGGCACCGACTCTCGCGCCCTGCCGCACTCTTCTATTTGATCACGCAGATGCCGCAGAACAGTTTCCTCGGGGTGGCGATCATGTGGGCGCCGAGTGTGCTCTATCCGCACTACGAGAGGCTGCAGCGGCCGTGGGGGCCAACGCCGCTCGAAGATCAACAGCTCGCCGGAGCCATCATGTGGCTTGTTGGCGATGCCCTCTTCCTCTTTGCAGTGTTCGCGGTGCTCGCCGCCTGGATGCGCACAGAGGAGCGACCTGCGTCACGCTACGATGCAGAGAAGTTGGCAGAAGAGCTTGCTGAAATTCGGCGACGCGAAGTCGTGCATGCCGAGAGGCAGAGAGGGGGAGTGGAGTGAGCATTGCGATTGATCCAGTCTGCGGGATGGAGGTGCAGGTAGCGCCTGACGCCCTGACCACCCTGATTCAACTCGGTGAACTTCCGAACGCAGCGCAGCCGGGGCGGCACCAGGGCATGGCGGAGGGGGGCGGCGAGCGCTTCTACTTCTGCGGGAGGGGCTGCCTGCTGGACTTCCAAGACGAGCCGGCGCGCTTCCTTGACGCGGGCTTCCAGCCCTCTGGCATGTGAAGTGGTACCTTCGGGCGCATAGGTCGGCCGTCCAGAACGGCCCAGCGAGGAGAGGAGCGGAACGATGGCATATGTGATTGCGGAACCTTGCGTTGATGTCCTTGATCAGTCGTGCGTCTCCGTCTGCCCAGTTGACTGTATTCACTTCGAAGAGGGGACCGATCGCAAGCTCTTCATTGATCCGGATGAGTGCATTGACTGCGGCGCCTGCGAGCCAGAGTGCCCAGTGAACTCCATCTTCCCGGCCGAATCTGTGCCAGCGCAGTGGGCACCGTACATCCAGATTGACGCCAACTGGTACAAGGACAAGGCGGCGGCACGAGCCGCAGTCGACGCAGCGAAGCCACGCTGAGGCGGACGCGCTGAGCGCGATCACGCCATTCTCTTGTTCATGGTGCGGCAGCGCAGTTGCGCCGCGCACAGAAGACTCGCTTGAACGCTGGACCCTCCTTTGTGCCGCATGTCTGGAACGTGCGCCGAACCAGCCGTATCTGAAAGCAAAACTTAAAGAAGGAATGCGGCGCCGCGCCGGCGGCGGCACACCACCCTCCGGGATTCCGCTACCGAGTGCACTGCCACGCCCCGCAGGGAGCACACCGCCACCAAGAGGCGATCCATCTGGCGCGGTCCCTGCGCGTCTCGGTCTGCTCCCGCCACCCGAAGAGCCAGATGCGCTTGAAGCCTGGTATCTCAATCGCACGCCTTTTGATCGAGGTCCACTCGCCGGCGCAACATGGCAGGGCGAGATCGATCGCGCCGTGCTCTGGCTTGATGCGCTCCCATACAGCGGTCGCGCCGTGGAGCTCGGTGCAGGGATTGGATTCTGGACAGTGCTCCTCGCCTCGCGTGGTGACGTGAGCGCATATGACGCGCGTGAAGATCGACTGACGCGCGCGCGACAGCGACTACTCGCGCACGGACTAAAGGCGCACCTCCATCCGCGCAACCTCCTTGAAGGACCAGAAGGTGAACCAGCAGGGCTCGTCCTGCTTCCGTTTTTGTTGAGTCAACTCGCAGCCGAGCCGCGCGCGCAACAGGTGGAGGTTGCACATAGTTGGCTTGCGAAGGGTGGTCGACTCGCACTGATTGATCTCGCGCCGCCGAACCTTGATCCATCAACCCTGGAGCAGGCAACGAGTGAGATGCTGGGCGGAAGGTTCACAGGGATCGTGTCTGAACCGCTCGGACGACACCTGATCCTGATCAGCGCCCTCGCGAAGTAGAACTACGCTCGTGGGCCCAGAGCGTCTGGGCAGAAGTGCGGGGCGACTACGGGTTTAGCGTGTGGTCATCCAAGAGACGGTTCAAGAGGTCTGCGAGCGATCCCTCGGTGAGCGCTGCGGGGCGCACTTCGTCACTGCCGCTGACCGTCACGCCGATGATTGGGTCGTCCGCGTTGTTTCCAGGTGCAACGCCGCCCTCGGCGGCGGCGCGAAGTTGTGCGAGCTGATCCTCTGGGAGCCGGAGCTTCTCCGTGTAGTCCCCGTGTTCCATCACCACCGCACCGTTGCCGTAGACCTCTGCCTTCTCCATCATGCCGTTCGACCAGCTCCTGGTGATGGTGAACGTCACGCGGCCAACGGGCTTCACCTCTTCACCGGCGCAGGCGCCAGCGACGGCGAGAAGGCCGAACGCAAGCAGAAGCATCTTCAGTTTCATGTCGCCAGTATAGTGAATGCATGAATGATCGGGATCGGGCCGAACTTCGCCTCCTTGAGCAGCAGCTTGAGCGCATGCGCGGCATGCTCGGCGCGTACTCGGGGCTCTTCTTCCGCCAGATCACCGTCTGGGGGGTGGTCTCGATCGTGATCCTCGCCCTCTCCGGCCTCAGTGCTGGTGCGCCGATTGGATTCCTGCTTACCTTCATTGTGCCGTTCGCGTTTCTTGAAGCGGGCTACACCTTCTACTACACCGTCTTCGCGCGGAGGCACGCCGAGTTCATTGAGAAGAGCATCAACGCGCGCTTCGGACGCGCGGTGCTCGCCGCGCATCGGCTTGAGGCCGCCTACTTCTATCCGCCAGATGCACCGAAGCTCTCCTTCCTCTCGTTTGGGCGTCTCAACGGGTACGGGAGCGTGATGACGATCGGATACTCGGTGGCCGCCCTCTTCCTCTGGGGAGCCGGCATGGAGGAGGGGCTTGCCCAAGTCGCGGTAGGGGGCCTAGACCCGGCACTGATCTGGGCCGCCTTGGCTTGGACGCTCGGCGTGACCGCCTTCCTGCTGTGGCACTTCCTCGCCAAGCGTGACGAGAAGCGCCTCCTCATGGAGCTCAAGGCTTCATACCCAGATGCGGTACGCTCTCGGGGCAGCGCGCGACGGTCGCGCTGAGTCCCACACCTTCGGCAGAGCGCGGCGATAGTTAGTGGAGGAGTTGGCAGCGTGACGAGCCCAAAGAGCGGCACGAACAGTACCGAAAACGTCACCCAACTCGACCGAGTCACGATTCGATTCGCCGGCGATTCTGGCGATGGGATGCAGTTGACCGGCAGTCAGTTCACCGCCACCACCGCCCTCTTCGGCAACGACGTCTCGACGCTTCCTGACTACCCAGCGGAGATTCGCGCGCCGGCCGGTTCGCTTCCTGGTGTCTCCGGCTTCCAGATCAGCTTCTCTTCTGGCGACATCCACACGCCAGGCGACCGACCAGACGTGCTGGTGGCGATGAACCCCGCCGCACTGAAGGTGAACCTCGGCGACCTGGTTCCGGGCGGCGGCATCATCGTCAACACGGATGCATTCAACGACATCAACCTGAAGAAGGCTGGATATGCGGCAGACCCTCTGCATGACGGCTCACTGAAGGGCTACAACCTCTTTGAGATCCCCATGTCCACCATGGTTGCGGGCGCATGTGAAGGGCTCGGCCTTAGCAGCAAGCAGGTTGAGCTCACCAAGAACTTCTTCGCCCTCGGCGTCATGTTCTGGCTCTACGAGCGCTCCATGGCGGCTACGGAGAAGTGGATCACCGAAAAGTTTGCAGGGAAAGATGCAATTGCCGAGGCGAACAAGCGCGCGCTGAACGCGGGCTACGCGTTTGGTGAGACCACAGAGATCTTCCACACGCACTACCGCGTTCCTGCGGCGCACCTCAAGCCAGGGACGTATCGAAACATCACCGGAAACGAAGCGACTGCACTCGGATTTGTGACGGCGGCGAAACTCGCTGAGCGCGACCTCTTCTTGGCCAGCTACCCGATCACCCCAGCGTCTGACATCCTCCATCAACTCTCTGGCTACAA
>CAIZYO010000164.1 GCA_903937225.1 uncultured Chloroflexota bacterium
ATGCGGTTCTGCTCAGTTGTTCGCGGGAAGTACTCGTCGAAGTAGCGATCAATGCCAATGTTTGACCAGCCGAACGCATTGAGCCAACCCGCATCGGCCTCTTGCAGTGCGCCACGGTAGAGACGTAGCAGCTCGGGGATCTCCGAGACGCGCCACGACTCCTTCAGGGTGAAGTGGCCTTCGCGCGGTTGCGTCGTGACGGTGCGCACTGTCACGGCACCGAATCGTCGAAGGTCCACAAAGTTGGAGATCGGCGAAAGCCCAAGAGCTGCAAACCGCCCCTTCGGCGCGCCGTATCCGAGGAGGCTTGAACTGGTGATGAGGCGATTGCGAAGTGAGATCCCGTTGAGGTCGATCATGCCGCGATCGTAGCGCGCAGCAGGAGCACTGCGATCACCGATGCCGCCATGCCCACCAACAGGCTGCCGCGCCAGCGTCCAATCAACGCGCCAACAACTACCGCAACCGCCTCTGGTCCAACACGGAGCGAAGCGTCGGCGACGAACACGTTTGCGGCGGCGATTGCGCCGAGCACCGCTGGGCCAATCAGGCGAAGGTAGGCGAGTACTGGCGCAGGGAGGCGATCGGCTCCTGGCGCAAGGAGTGGAAGTGCGCGTGCGGCATACGTTCCGATTCCGCCGAGGATGGCGAGTGGAACAAGATCGGTGCGCAGCGGATCAATCATCGCGCACCTCCGCTTCGATTCGCGACGACGAGTCCAGCAAGTGGCCCCAGCAGTCCACCGATCATCACCGCAGCACTCGCGTTGACAAGCAGTGCTGCACCAACAGCTGCGACGGATCCTACGGCGAGTGCGGCGAGCGCCGCTCGATCCCGAACGAGTCCAACCGCAAGTCCTGCCATGGATGCAGGGAAGACAACATCAAGTCCGATCGTGGCGGGGTCAGGGAGCGCCGCACCTGCGAGCCAACCTGCGAGCGTTGCAAGGTTCCACGGCACGAAGATGGCGAAGCCCGCGTACCACGCACCGGGAAGATCAATGCGACCGAGTCGTGTCACATGCGCGCTGGTCAGCGCGAACGCTTCATCAGTGAGCAGGAACGCAAGGCCTGCACGAACACGGCGCGGTAGTACCGCCGCGTGAGGTGCAATGGATGCAGCGTAGAGGAAGTGGCGCGCATTAAGGAGCCAGACCAAGAGGACGATGGAAGCCCATGGTGCTGCGACCGCGAGCAGTCCGACCGCCGCAAACTGCGACGCTCCAGCAAAGAGGATGGCACTGAATGCCGCCGTCTCAACCAGCGAGAGGCCACCCTCACGCGCCGTAAATCCGAAGATCGTGCCGATCACAATTGCAAGCACCCAGATGCCGATCGAGTCGATCGCGAGTCGGCGGCGCGCCGCGCGTAGCTCGTTTGCCACTGCGCCGCTCATGATGCTGGCGTCAGGACGACAACCGGAATCTCTCGGTCGGTCTTACGAGAGTACGCCGCGTAAACGCCGTACGTGACATCGTCCGTGCGCTTCAAGAGGTTGCGCCGTTCGTCGCCAGTCGCCACGCGCGCAACATACGGGAGTGATTTGCCACGCCGAATCACACGCACGTGGGGATCAGCGACAAGGTTCTCGTACCAGCTCGGATTTCCGGAGCGTCCGTAATTGCTCGCCACAAGGATGATCCGCTCGTGATCTGGGAGATAGGTGATCACGGCACGTCGTGGCAGTCCACTCTTTCGTCCAGTTGTCTCAAGGATGATCCCTGGTCGCCAGAAGAGGCTCGGGGTGACGCGCCCGTTTGTTGCGAGTGCAAGTCGCGCGTGCAACGGCACAATCAGCCCAATGAGTCGTCCGAACCAACGCTGCGCAGATTTGCGCAGCGCCGATCGCGGCGTTGCCCAATCATCACGCGGCATCTATCGCTCGGCGTATAGGTAGCGAACCGAAAGCGCGGCAGCGATCGCGCCAACGAGCGGTCCAGCAACATAGATCAAGGCGTAGGAGAGATCGCCGTAGACGAGTGCGGGGCCGAACCAGCGCGCAGGATTCATGCCCGCTCCAGAGAGTGCGCTCCCTGCGAGCATGCAGGCTGCAACGACTCCACCAACATATAGTGCGCCGATACGTGGCGCGCGAGCGTCCGCAGCGGCGAGCAAGATGGTGAACACCATGACGGACGTAAGCACCGCCTCCACGCCAATCAGCAGAGGCGTTCCTGGTCCCATTGAAGGGAGTGGGGTTGCGCCGCCGGCGAACTCATACACGCTCTGCTCGCCGCTATAGCCACCGAAGGCGAGCTTCAGCGCGAGTCCAGCGAGGATCGCCCCCAGGACCTGGACCACGATGTAGCGGATCCCCTCAATGGTTCGGATCTTCCCCACCAGCCAGAAGGCGACAGTGACCGCCGGGTTGAAGTGTGCGCCGCTGATTGGGCCGAACGCAGTTGCGAGGGCGGCAATGACCAGCCCAAAGGTGAGTGAGATCCCAACGAGTCCCACCGCTCCTCCGGTCTGGGCGTCTGAGATCACCGCGGCACCGCCAACGGCAATGAAGAGGAAGGTCCCAACGAGCTCGGCGGAGAGGGTGGAGATGAGGGTTCGACTCGGCACGGATCGCCTCCTGACAGACATCGTTCTGTGCCTAGGCGGCACCTGGAGGGAGAGTGTAGGGCAGCCCCCTATCGGCGAGCAGCGGGATGCCGTATGCTTCGTGGGCTGGCCCGGACTTCGGGCAGCATAGGATGCACGCACGCGACCGAGATCAGTCAACCGTTCCCTCTAGGGCTCGCGAGACAAACCTTCGGAACACGAGGCGAGCCAACAATAGGAGTGAACGGAATGTACACAGACAAGAACTTGGTCTGCATGGATTGCAGCCAGGAGTTCGTATTCACGGCGCGGGACCAGGAGTTCTACGCCGAGCGCGGTTTCACGGAGCCAAAGCGCTGCACACCATGCCGCAATGCCCGCAAGGCGCAGCGTGAGGGTGGTTCAGCGGGTGGCGGCTTCGGCGGCTACACCGGCGGCGGCAGCTACAGCGCGGGTGGCTATGGCGCCCCGCGAGCTCCACGCGGACCACGCGAGATGCACCCGACGACCTGCTCGGACTGCGGTAAGGAGACGATGGTCCCCTTCCTGCCAACGAGCGGCAAGCCGGTCTACTGCGACACCTGCTTCGCAAGCCGACGCCCAGCGCGCTGAGCTTACGAGTTTCGTCGTTAACCGGACGGCCGGGACCCTTCGGGGTCTCGGCCGTTCGATTTTCCCGCGGTAGCATCGCCCCATGAGCGGCACACCTGATCCGCAGCGACGCACCACTCCTCACCGTGTGCGCACCTGGCGAGACGGTGTCGCACGTGAGCGCGACGACACACTGACGGGTGAAGAGCCTGCACAGATCAGCGTGGTGGACGCAGATGGTCTGCGACTCGATGTTGCGGTGACCATGCGCACGCCGGGTCAGGATGAAGAGCTCGCCGTTGGCTTCCTCGTCAGCGAGTCGCTGATCACGCAGACTTCGGTGGCGCGCGTCACATTTGGCGACCCACTTGATGCTTCACAGCCGGAGAACCACATCAGCGTTCACGTGAAGGGTGCGTTTGATGCGGCGCGCATCCCAACGCGCACAACGGTTGCCACCGCCTCGTGTGGCATCTGTGGCAAGGCGTCCATTGACGACGTCGTCCAGCGACTCGGGCGCGTGCAGCCGATCATGCGCATTGATCACGACGCACTCCTCAAGCTTCCCGCGCAACTTCGCGACGCGCAATCAATCTTCGGAGAGACGGGGGGCATCCACGCCGCAGCGACCGTCGCCGTTGCGCCGAGTGGCGCGCTCAGCATCAGCGCCGTTCGCGAAGATGTTGGACGTCACAATGCGGTGGACAAGTTGATTGGTGAAGCGGCACTCCGCCAGGCACTCCCACTCAGCGGCGCACTCTTGCTCCTCTCCGGTCGCTGCTCATTTGAACTCGTGCAGAAGGCGGCCGCCGCCGGCTACGGCGCGATCGCCTGCGTCGGTGCACCATCATCGCTTGCGGTGGAGACGGCGGAGCGACTCGGCATCTGCCTGATCGGCTTCTTGCGCGAAGGTTCGTTCAACGCCTACACCCAGTTTGACGTGGTGCAGCGCTAACGGTCTCTAGGCGTTTGTCTCAATCTCCTTCAAGCGATCCACAAGGAGACCGCAGTGCACAAGCGCCGCTCGCTCATCGAGCGCACGGACGATCTCGCGCTCATCAAGCAACGAACTAATCTCTCTGCTTGCGCGCGCAACATCCGCGAGCGGACGCAACTCTGCGCGTGCGGCGGCGGTGGCTCCTTGCACGAGTGCATACGCCTGGTCGCGCGGCGCGCCCGCGTTGACGAGTGCGGTGAGGAGACGCGAGGCGGCGTGTAGTCCGAGGCCCGCGTCAAGATTCCTCCGCATCGCATCTCGATTGACCTCGAGCCCGTCAATGATGCCGTGCATGGAGCGGAGCGCGTAGTGAATGAGGCCAGTGGCATCTGGGAGGAGGATGCGTTCCGCTGAGCTATGACTCATGTCGCGCTCATGCCAGAGCGCTTGGTTCTCTGCTGCCGCTGCTGCGTATCCA
>CAIZYO010000165.1 GCA_903937225.1 uncultured Chloroflexota bacterium
AACGAGGTGCCCTGGACCCTTCGGTGCAACCATCCCAACGTCAATGCCGGCCGCTGGCGAGATGCGCTTGAAATGAATATTGAATCCGTGTGCGAAGAGGAGGAGTGCGCCTGGCTTGATGTTCGGCGCAATCTCCGCCTCGTACATCTTCTTCTGTGCCGTGTCCGGAATGGCGATCATGATCACGTCAGCGCGCTTCGCCGCCTCAGCGGCGGTCATCACCTCAAAGCCGTCCGCCTGTGCAACGGCGCGGCTCTTTGAGCCTTCGGCGAGTGCGACGATCACGTTGAGTCCCGACTCCTTCAGGTTCTTCGCATGCGCGTGGCCCTGGCTCCCATAGCCAACAACCGCAATCTGCTGCTTCTCAATGCTCGTGAACGGTGCTTCGGCGCTGTAATACATCTTGAAACTCATCGCTTCACCTGCTCCTCAATTGACCCGCTGCCGCGGGACATCACTACTGAGCCGGTTCGCACCAGCTCCTTGATTCCGAACTCCCGAAGAAGTTCGACCACACGATCCACCTCGCTGGGCTCACCGACGATCTCCACGATCACCGCGTCGTCGCCCAGATCCACCACGCGGCCACGATGCATCTCGGCGATGCTCACGACCTCAGGGCGGCTCTTGCCCGTCACGCGGACCTTGATCAGGGCCAGTTCGTGCTCAACGATCGCCTCGTCGGTCACGTCCTGCACCTTGAGGACATCAATCAACTTGTACAGCTGCTTCGTCGCCTGCTCCACGTGCACCTCGTCACCAACGATCGTCAGCGTCATGCGCGACGTGTCGCTCCGCTCGGTCGCGGAGACGGCGAGCGACTCAATGTTGAAGTTGCGGGCGCGCATCAGGCTCGCCACACGATTCAGCACGCCAGGACGATTGTTCACGATCGCAACGATGAGGTGGCGGCGCTCATCGCCTGAACCTGGGAGTGCCCGTGCGGGCGCCGCGCCTGCGGCGCTGTTCGGTGCGCCGCTCACTCGGTGCCACCCTTTGGTGCGTTCGGGTCAGCAGGGTCAAGGCGCGGACCGCTCGCCCCTTCGGTGACATCCTCTCCGTCATCACCCCACTTATCAATGAGGTCCGAGAGGCCCTTCCCCGCCGGCATCATTGGGTACACGTTCTGCCGCTCTGCAATCTCGAACCAGATCAGCGCAGGGCCATCTACGGCGAGTGCAGCGGCAACTGCGGCGTCCACCTCTTCAGGCTTCGCAACCTTCCATGCGGGGAGTCCGTACGCCTCGCAGAGCTTCAGATAGTCAGGTCCGGCGAGTTGCTCAGAGTGGTAGTTGCCGGCGTAGACGATCTCCTGCCACTGGCGGATCATGCCGAGCTTCTTGTTGTCCATCAGCGCAATCTTCACGGGGATGCGCTCTTGCACAATGGTGGCCAGCTCTTGCAGTGTCATCTGGAAACCGCCATCACCCGCGATCGCCCACGAGGTCTTCTCTGGCGTGCCGATCGCCGCACCCATTGCGGCGGGGAGGGCGAAGCCCATCGTGCCGAGGCCACCCGATGAGAGGTGCGAATTTGCACGCTTGAAGCCGCCGTATCGCGCCACCCACATCTGGTTCTGGCCCACATCTGCGGTCAGGTTTGCGTCATAGCCAGACCCTGCCGCGATGCGCTCCACCACAAAGTCGGCGGAGAGAACGCCATCACGCCATCCACCAGAGCCGTGCCAAGCGGAGCTCTCGCTCTCCGTGCGCCAGGCGGCGAGTTCCGTGAAATATGTGGCGCGTGCGGCGGGATCAACTCGCTCCGTCATCGGGAGGAGCGCTTCGAGTACGCGCTTTGCGTCACCCACGATCGGAATGTCTGCAACCACGTTCTTGCCAATCTCGGCGGGATCAATATCAATGTGCACAATCTTTGCGGAGGGGGCGAAGGTGCGCACATTTCCGGTGACGCGATCGTCGTAGCGCATGCCAATGCCAATGAGTAGATCAGATGACTGGATGGCGCGGTTCACATGCTTCCATCCGTGCATCCCCATGTATCCGTAGGCGAGCGGATCGCTCTCATCCACTACGCCAATGCCAAGCAGCGTCCAAGCAATTGGAATCTGCGCCTGGCGCGCAAGTTCGAGCAGTTCGCGCTCTCCCTGTGCAATGAGCACACCGTGTCCGGCGAGGATGAGTGGTCGCTTCGCGGCAGCGATCGCGTCGGCGAGCAGGTTGATCTGCCGCGCATTTCCATCCATCTTCGGACGATATCCAGGGAGGCCAGCCTCCACCTCTTCTTGCGTTGGGTGCGGCGCACTCGTCTCGCCCATCAGCGCATCTTTCGTGATGTCCACATGTACGGGACCAGGTCGTCCACTACGAGCAATATGGAAGGCCTCTGCAATGACGTGCGGGATCTCATCTGCGCTACGCACGAGATAGTTGTGCTTGGTCATTGGGAGCGTGATGCCTGTGATGTCAATCTCCTGGAAGGCGTCTTTCCCGAGCAAGACGCCGGGAACGTTGCCGGTGATCGCGACCACGGGAACGGAGTCGAGCATGGAGGTGCCGATCCCCGTCACAAGATTTGTCGCCCCAGGACCCGACGTTCCAAGACAGACGCCGACCTTCCCCGATGCGCGCGCGTATCCATCTGCGGCATGCGCCGCAGCCTGTTCGTGTCGGACGAGAATGTGACGCAGGCCAGGGTGGTCAACGAGCACGTCATAGAGGGGAAGGATCACGCCGCCCGGATACCCCCAGATGGAAGTGCTCCCCTGAAGAAGGAGTGCTTCGCAGAGTGCATCGGCGCCAATGCGTGGGCGTGGCCCACCACGACGCTCAATGCGCGCGTCACGAAGCATCTCTTTGCGCGCGCGCTCAGAGGCGAGTGCAGCGCTTGATCCCGCGCCTGGCACGTGCTTCGCTTGCGTCATCTCAACTCCTCTCTACGAACACGAAACCCCCGCCTCTTTGGCGGGGGTTCTGAGTTTCCTTCGGTGCGTTTTTCGCGCTACCCGTTGGTCTCCTCAGCCCCGCCTGGGCTGAATAAGGAGCTCGACGAGCGTAATCTCGCTGCCGAGCACCA
>CAIZYO010000166.1 GCA_903937225.1 uncultured Chloroflexota bacterium
CGATCATCTGCATTGCGATCCCAGACCGTGAGCTCTATCTGATCAAGCGCTGCCGAAGAGGTGCCGATCAATTGCGGCGCGCCAAGTGCGGGAGGTTGAATCCGCTTTGCGACCCAACGGCGCTTCTCTGAGAGTGCCACCCAGATGCCACTCTGTCCGCCACCCGCCGCAATGTTCGCTGCGGGCGATGGGGCCTTGATCACGAGATCGTCGCTCCCATCACCATTGATGTCCGCGCTGAGAGCCTCCATGCGCGTTGCGTCAATGCCAGCGGCGGCGAGATCCGTCACGCTCCAAATATCGTCACGCCAAGCGTACTCATCACCTCGCCGTTCAATGGAGCCCATTGCGGCGCTCGTCACTGGGAGACCGGTGAATGGATCGGTGGTGTTCCAGACGCGGAGCGTTGCGATCTCCGGGAAGAGGTCGCCGTCGAAGTCTCCGCGGAACTCGGTGAGCGTCCCGTCACTCCAGCCGGCCGGAAGTGACCACGGTTCGGCAAACGGATCAACGACGTAATCCACCAACGTTGCATCAGGCTCGCCTGGCAAAGGTTGATAAAGCGCCACATTCGGTCCGTAGAAGCGCCGAATCAGTGCTTCAAAGGTCTCACCGTCTCGCGCACAGCGGCGTGCATTTTGCTGGAACAGGTGGAACCCTGTGTAGTACTTGTCGCACCCCTTTCGGTACGCCCCGCCACGATACCCAGTGTGTGCGAATCCCTTGCGCCCACCTGCGGTGCGCCAGATTGAGAGTGGCCAGATCGCTTCGATCGCAGAGCGGATGAGAGGGAGTCGAGCGGGGAGCCCCTTCTTGATCCGTGCCGCGTCTGACTCCTCCTGTTTCCGCGTGGCGTTCTCTCGGTAGAGCTGGAAGGTGACGGTAGATCCAATATCAAAGCAGTCGCCGTTCTTATCTTTGAGTTTCTTGTTCGGGCGCGTGATGTACCACCATGCGTACTGTTTAACGATCTGCGCCGCGGCGAGGAGTTGCGCGCGGTGCGTCTCGTTCGGACCCCACTCGTTAATTACGACGCGCTCAACGTAGGTTTTGAAGTCAACCTGTACGCGCGTTCCCATCTTGTAGCGCCGCCCCTTCTTGACGGGGATGTGCACCCAGATGCTCTCAGGCGGTCTCGTCAGCGAGGTCCATGGCGTGCACTGGTATGGAGCGGCAGCCGACGCTGCCGGAGCACCCTCGCCAGCGGCTGGCCCAACGGCTGGGATCGCCAGTAGCGAGAGGAGCAGCGCGACGACGATCGCGCGCTTAGAGTTCCGCAGGCGCCCCAGCACGTGTTCCGCTCCTGAGTGGGATCTCCTCGATCAACGTTGCCGCTACAAGTGCCACAAGGCTTGCGATCACGGCAATCCAGAAGATTGCGCCGATTGCATCGGCAACTCCCGCCTTGATCGCATCAAAGAAGACCTGTACGTATTCGGCAGGGATCAGTGCGAGAAGGGCCGGATCAAACTGACCGCCAACATTCGTGAACTGATCAAGGTTGCTCCCCGCGGCCGCGAAGAGTGGGTCAAAGGTTCCAGCAGGTGCCGCTGTGGCGAGTTCTTCGGGGATCGTGCGCGTCAGCTGCCCGCCAAAGTAGGAGCCAACGATGGCGAGCCCCACTGAGCCGCCAACCTGGCGGAAGAAGGTGAGATTCGAGGTTGCAGCACCGAGGAACTTGAATGGAACCGCATTCTGCACAACGATCGTGAATACAGAGAGTGTTGGTCCGATGCCGAGTCCAGCCAGGAACATCCAGCCACGAAGCACCCACGGGTCGGTGTCCGCTTTGATGTTGGTGAGAAGAAGTGAGCCGGCGGTGACCAGAACGATCGCTCCAAGGATGAGCGTCTTGTAACGCCCGCGTCGCGCCACCAGCAGCCCTGCATCGACTGAGCTGATGATCACACCGAGGAGGAGTGGGAGTGTGGCGTAACCAGAGTTGGTCGCCGTCTCGCCGAGCACGGTCTGGAAGTAGCGCGGAAGGAAGATCACTGCGGCGAAGAACCCGATTGATGCGAAGAAGGCGGCCGCCGCAGCTGCCGCAAACGTGCGGTTTCTGAAGAGCTCGAGTGGGATAATCGGCTCCTCGGCCTTCGCCTCAACGAAGATGAAGAGGCCAAGGATCGCCAGGCCTGCTGAGATGAGGCCGGCGACCGCTGGCGTCGCAAAGTCGTTTGTCTGCACATTGGTGAGCCCGATCAGTACAGGAACGATTCCTGC
>CAIZYO010000167.1 GCA_903937225.1 uncultured Chloroflexota bacterium
CCCATCCACTGCGCGTCGCGCCGCGCCAGGTAGTCGTTGACGGTAATGACGTGTACTCCGTCGCCTGTGAGGGCGTTCGCGGCAGCGGCGAGCGGAGCAACGAGCGTCTTCCCTTCACCAGTGCGCATTTCTGGAATCTTCCCTTGATGAAGGACGATCGCGCCGAGGATTTGCACGTCGTACGGGCGTAGACCGATGGTGCGCTTCGCCGCCTCGCGAGCGGCGGCTAGGATCTCCGGGAGCACCTCTTCAAGTCGCTGCTTCTGATCGTCGCCACTTCGCGCTCGCACGTCTGCAGCGATCGCCTCCATGCGTCCGCGGATCTCTTCGGCGCTTGTCGCCTCCATCTCGTCAGCACGCGCGTTGACGGCGTCAAGGATTGGCGCGAGCCGTTTGAGCTCGCGGTCGTTGGAGTCAACAAGACGTGAGAGGAAGCCGAACACCACGAGTGAGCCTTAGCGCCAGAAGCCGGAGCCATACCCCAGCATCAGGATTCCAAAGGTGATGACGCCGAGCACGAGCCAGTAGATGACGCTCGCAGGGCGACTCGTTGGATTCATTTCAGGATTCTTGAGCGGTGCGGCGTTCCAGCGCGGACTCTTCAGGGTGGCGCGCCAATCTGCGCGCTTCTCTGGTGCGTGTGAGGTGATCACGCCACGCTCATCCGGACGGTGCAGCTTCAGTGTCATGGCTACTTCACGCGTCGCTTTGCGCCCGCGGCTCCAATCGCCGCGCGGCCGTTCCCGTTCGTTGTTGATGGGAGACCAGCATGCTCGCCGTCCCAGAAGACCATCTCTTCGGCCATAGACGCCTCTTTACCGAAGAGTGCACCGACAGATTCGCCAAGATGAATGCGCTTGATCGCTTCGCCGAAGAGTGGCGCAGAGGAGAGGCGCTTGATCTTTGGGCTACTCAATCCAGCAGGCATTGGGATGGAGTCGGTGACGATCACCTCTTGCACAGACGATGCATTGATGCGCTCGATTGCGGGGCCAGAGAAGACACCGTGCGTTGCGCATGCAATCACTTCAATCGCGCCGGCCTTCTCAATGGCGCGGACTGTCTCTGTCAACGTTCCGCCCGTGTCAATCTCGTCGTCAACAATCACGACGCGCTTCCCCTTCACGTCACCGATGACGTTCAGCACTTCGGCATGATCATCATTCCCTTCGCGTCGCTTCTCCACGATTGCAAGCGGTGCATCAAGAAGTTCTGCAAAGGTGCGCGCACGCTTTGCGAAACCAAGGTCTGTCACAACGGCAAGGTTCTCGGTTCCCTTCTGCCTGATGTAGTTGGAGAGCATATGCACCGCGGTGAGTTCATCAACGGGCACGTTGAAGAATCCCTGGAGCTGTCCTTGGTGAAGGTCCATCGTGAGGATTCGGTTTGCGCCAGCAACTTGCAGCATGTCTGCCACGAGCCGGGCGGTGATCGGCACACGTGGTTGATCCTTCTTGTCAGAGCGTCCATATCCGTAGTACGGGATCACGGCGGTGATGCGTCCGGCAGATGCGCGCTTGAATGCGTCAATCATGATCAGCAGCTCCATGATGGAGGTGCTCACCGGACGCGATGTTGGCTGCACAATGAAGACGTCTTTTTCACGCGCGTTATCAAGGATCTTGACGAAGATGTTCTCATTGGCGAAGGCGAACACTTCAGCCTTGCCAAGTTCACGGCCGAGGTAGCGTGCAATCTTGCTCGCAAGCTCTGGGTTTGCGTTCCCCGTATAGACGTCGATCGAATCTGCTCTCATCGCCGTCCTCCGATCCCTATCGCCGCTTCGTAGGTTTCGTCGTTGTTGTCTTCGTTGTCTTCGCCTTCACCTTAGCCGCTGGCTTCGCCTTCTCTTTGGAGGCGGTCTTTGGTGCCTTCGCGCGAGGGGGACTGGCCTCCCCGTCGGGGGCCTCCTCATTCTCGCCGTCGGAGTCGCGCTTTGCTAGCCCCGTGCGGAAGGCGGCGATCCCCGCCACCTTGTCCCCTTCGCGGAGGGTCATGACTCGAACGCCCTGGGAGCTGCCGTCATTACGGGTGGCGATCGTTTCGAGCTTCGTGCGTACCACCTGTCCCTCAGCGCTGATCAGGATGACCTCTTCGTCCGCCTCGCTCACCTGGCGAACGGCGACCACAGGCCCGGTCTTGCGGCCCTCAAGAGGGATGAGCCGAACGCCCTGGGTGCCGCGGTGCTTGCGGCTGAATGCTCCAACCGGGACGCGCTTTCCGAAGCCGGTCTCGGTGAGGACAAGGAGGTCGGCTCCAGGCTCCACCACCGCCGCGGCCACCACAAGATCACCCTGTCGGGCGATGCGGATACCAATCACGCCGCCAGCGGAGCGCCCCATCGGTCGCGCCTCCTTCTCATGGAAGCGGCAGATGCGACCCTGTCGCGTGGCGAGCACAATGTCGTCTTCACCAGATGTTGGAATCACTTGCGCGAGCTCATCACCCTTATCAAGGGTGATCGCGATGATTCCCGATGAGCGCACCTTCTCAAACTGCTCGAGCGCCGTCTTCTTAATGACACCCTTCTTTGTGGAGAAGGCGAGGTAGCCACCCGCACTGAAGTTCTGCAGGATCACCGTTGCAACAGGGACTTCGCCGGACTCA
>CAIZYO010000168.1 GCA_903937225.1 uncultured Chloroflexota bacterium
CGCGTGTGACGCGCCCATAGGCGGTGAGGAAGGCGATCCACGCGCGTGCAACCGCGGGATCGAGGAGTGCATGCGCGTCACTCCCAAGGATCTTGGAAAGATCGTCGAGGGGCGCGTTCTGGGACTGCTCTGCTGTTGCCATACGTTGCAATAGTTGCACTTGCAACCATCTGCGTCAAGCGGTATAGTTGCACTTGCAACGATCTGCCGTATTGCGGCAGGCGCCAGCGTATGGTTGAAGAACCGCAAGGAGGAGCAGATGTCCGCAGCACGATTCAAGCAGGTGGCCGACGCGGCCCGCATCGAGAAGGCAGTGAGTGCACTCAACGCAAAAGGCTTCGCCGCACAGAGTGTGCCGAACGCCGCAGCAGCAAAAGAGGCGGTGCTGAAGCTCATTCCAGCCGGATCTGAAGTCTTCACGTTCACCTCAGCAACCCTTGACGCCGCTGGAATCACGGAGGCACTTAACGCTACTCCGTTTGTGAGCCTGCGCGACAAGATGTATGCACTCGACCGCAACACGCAGAGTGCACAGATGCGCGCGATCGGTTCTGCACCCGCGTACGCCGCAGGGAGCGTCCACGCTGTCACAGAAGACGGCAAGCTTGTGATCGCCTCGGCCACCGGCTCGCAACTCCCCGCCTATGCCTATGGAGCAGGCCATGTGGTCTTCGTTGTGGGTGCACAGAAGATCGTCAAAGACCTGGCGGAAGCGAACGAGCGCATTGAGACGTACACACTTCCACTCGAAGATGTCCGTGCGCAGGCGGCATATGGCGTGAACAGCGCCATCAATAAGTCGCTCGTGCTACACGGCGAACAGCCGGGTCGTATTGATGTGGTGATCGTTGCTGAGGAGATCGGTTTCTAATGCGCAGCGCGTTCATCAAGAGCGCCGCAGCGGCAGTGGCCGTCAATGCGGCGCTCTGGATTGTGGCGGCCGTGATCGGACTCGTCCCCGCACTCGGTGAGTCCACCTTCTTTGGTGGCGTGCTCTTTGCGTCGTTCGGTGCAACTGCGGCCGCAGCGATCGTGGCAAGTCGATTCACTGCGGCTGGGGCGCGCAAGCGCTGGGCTGGAATCTCGCTCGCGATCCTGCTGCTCTCATTTGTCTCGCCACTTGCGCTAGGTGCAGGAAATCTTCCGATCTCTCCATTCAATCCAGCTGACACCACGTACAACGAGTTCCGCGGTGGATTTGGGATCGCATACTCAATCCTCCACGTGACCACGTATCTTGCGGTCCAGCGATTCATCGGGAGAGCAATCCCCGAGTGAGCGGGTTTTCAGTCTCGCGTCTCAACCACGCCGTGCTCTACGTCCGCAGCGCGAAGGCGGCCGCCGACTTCTATGCGAAGGCGTTCGGATTTGTCGTTGCGGGCGAAGAGTTTGGTGGTCGGGCCATCTTTATGCGGGCGGCGACCACGGAGAATCATCACGATCTCGGTCTCTTTGAGGTTGGTCCGGAAGCGCCGCGTGCGCCGCGCGGGAGCACTGGCCTCTACCACTTGGCGTGGGAGGTTCCGTCAATTCGTGATCTCGCGGCGGCCGCCCAAACCCTCGGTGAGCTCGGTGCACTGACAGGGTCGAGCGATCACGGGGTGAGCAAGAGCCTGTATGGCGCGGACCCCGACGGGAATGAGTTTGAGATCATGTGGAGTGTCCCTGCATCTGCATGGGGCGAGTTTGCAGAGCACGCCGCAATCCTGCCGCTCAATCTGGAGGCCGAACTCGCGCGCTGGGGCTAGACTTCACCGCATGAGCGATCCACTCGGCCCAATAGCTGGAGACCTGCGTCTCGTCACATTCATGACCGACTTCGGTCTGCGTGACCCTTCGGCTGGCGTGCTCTCCGGTGTGGTGCTGGCGATGACGCCCAACGCGCGAACGCTCGATCTCACGCATGCGATCCCACCGTATGACGTTGAGGCGGGTGCTGAGGCGCTCGTTGAGTCGCTCGTTCACCTTCCCGTTGGCGCGCATGTCGCCGTGGTTGATCCTGGCGTTGGGACGCAACGCCGACCGATCGCCATTCGTTGTGTCCGCGGTGACGTGCTGATTGGTCCAGACAACGGGCTCCTCCTCCCCGCCGCGAAGGCGCTCGGCGGTGTTGCCGCCGTGGTGGTCCTTGATGACGAGCGCTGGTGGGGACCAAGCCGCAGCCATACCTTCCACGGACGCGACCTCTTCGCACCGGTTGCGGCGCACCTCGCCGCGGGAGTCCGCTTCGGCGATCTCGGGTCTCCTCTCGACGCGTCGCTCCTCGTCCCAGCCACCGCCCTTCCACTTGAAGTGAAAGGGGGTGAGCTCCACACGGTGGTTCGGATCGTGGACGGCTTTGGGACGCTCGTCTTGGCCGGCGATCGCAGTGACATCAGCGCCGCCCTCGGAACTCTTGAACCAGGGCTCCCGCTCACCATCACGATCGGCGACCAGACGATCAGTACGGTCTGGGCGAACCGCTTTGGCGATGTCCCTGATGGTGCGCCGCTCTGCTACATCGACTCGGCGGGTCGCCTTGCACTCGCCGTCAATCGCGGCAGCGCCGCCGCCACCTACGGCGCTGGCCGTCGCACCCCGATCACCATCAAACGCAGCTGACCGCAGCGGACCGCAGCACGAACGAATAACAGCACCCCGAGGCGCGCCCCGCGCACGTGCGGAGTGGGCACAGCAACCCCCCCCTGCTATCCTGCGTGTGCGGGGAACTTCAAGCTCGGTGCGCCGCGCGCCAGCCACTGCCCCGCCGTTCAACGTGACGATCTGTCGCGAAGACGTTGTCTGCGGCTGCACACAGGAGGTAGTGAAGAATGAGCAACAGAAACGCTCGAACCGCAATCGGACAACCTGCACGTATGGCTGTTGTCTTGATGGCAGTTGCAATGTTCGCTGCCGCCTGCGGTGGCAGCACCCCGTCTGCGTCTCCGTCGACCTCACCATCCGCCGACACGTCGTGCGCCCCTGAGAACCTGGCGCTCAAGACGGCTGGTGTGTTGACGATTGGCACCGACAACCCGGCCTACAGCCCGTGGTTCCAAGGGGGCAACGATGGGACGTCTGAATGGACAGGCGATTACAACAACGACCCAGCAAACGGCGAAGGCTACGAGGGCGCTGTCGCTTACGCGATCGCCGCGCAACTCGGCTTTACCACCGACAAGGTGACCTGGGCGTACACCCCATTTGACCTTGCGATCGCACCTGGAGAGAAGAACTTCGACATCCTTCTGAATCAAGTCTCAATCAAAGCGGAGCGGGCTGAGGCGGTGGACTTCAGCCACGGGTACTACGCCGTCGCACAGGGTGTGATCACTATCGAGGGCAGTCCGATCGCAGGCGCAACAAGCATCGCAGAGCTGAAGGACGCAATCATCGGAACGCAGATCGGCACCACGAGCTACGACGCGATTCTCAACGTGATCAGCCCGAACACCGAGATTGCAGTTTTTGACACCATGGCGGATGCCTTCGAGCAGCTTCAGAGTGGACAGATTGACGGAGTGGTCACTGATGTACCGTCGCTCTTCTACATGCGCGACGCTGAACTAGACGGTGGCATCATTGTTGGGCAGCTTCCAGGAACAGGCTCAACAAGTGAGCAGTTCGGCGTTGTCCTTCAGAAAGACTCGCCGCTTACTGGCTGCGTGAACACTGCGATTGACGCGTTGAAGGCTGACGGCACACTCGACGCACTTCTGCTCGAGTGGATCGGTGGCTCCGGCAGCGCGCCAATCATCGAGTAAGCATCAGTCGCTCGAAGGTGGCGAC
>CAIZYO010000169.1 GCA_903937225.1 uncultured Chloroflexota bacterium
GGCTGCCCTGCTGGAGCGCGACGAGCAGATCGCCGCACACCAGCGGACCGCCGCCGACTTTGCCAACTTCCGTCGCCGCACCGCTGAAGAGCGGGAGCGCGAGGCGGGACTCGCAAGTGAGGCACTCCTTCTGAAGACGCTCGCCGTGGTGGACGACCTTGACCGCGCCCTCGCCTCACTCCCAGAAGGGTTGAAGAGCGAGCCGTGGGTTGAGGGGATCGCCGCAATCCATCGCAAGCTTCTCGCCGTGATGGAGAGCGAAGCGGCGCGACCGTATGAATCGATCGGTCAGTCATTTGATCCACGCGAACACGAAGCGGTTGCACAGGTGCCTTCGAGCGGCAAGCCGCCGGGAGAGGTGCTTCAAGAGCACCGCAAGGGCTGGAAGATTCGTGATCGAATCCTTCGCCCGGCGGTCGTCTCAGTTGCGGCCGACTAAATCGCACCTTATGTGATGTGAACGTTAGAAACCAAAGAGTGAAAGGAGCAAACGAATGGGAAAGATTATTGGAATCGATCTAGGGACCACGAACAGCGTCGTGGCGGCAATGGTTGGCGGTGAGCCAACCGTCATCAGTTCCGCTGAAGGCGGTCGCACCGTTCCGTCGGTGGTTGGATTTGTGAAGGGTGGAGAGCGCGTGGTGGGGCAACTCGCCAAGCGCCAGGCCGTGACAAATCCGAAGAACACCGTCTTCAGCATCAAGCGCTTCATGGGTCGCCGATTTGACGACGCAGAAGTTTCCAAGACAAAGGGGCTCGTCCCGTACACCGTAGAGAAGGATGGGAAGAGCGACGGCGTCAGGGTGAAGCTCGACTCCGGTGAGTCGTATTCGCCGCAGGAAGTTTCCGCAATGATCTTGCAGAAGCTGAAGGCGGACGCCGAAGCCTTCCTTGGCGAGAAGATCACCGAGGCGGTGATCACCGTCCCAGCGTACTTCGACGACACGCAGCGACAGGCAACAAAGGATGCCGGCCGCATTGCTGGTCTCGACGTAAAGCGCATCATCAATGAGCCAACGGCGGCGGCGCTCGCCTACGGCCTTGATAAGAAGAAGGAAGAGAAGATCGCCGTCTATGACCTAGGCGGCGGCACGTTCGACATCTCCATCTTGGAGTTGGGCGACGGCGTCTTTGAGGTGAAGTCGTCAAACGGCGACACGCACCTTGGTGGCGACGACTTTGACCAGCGCATCATTGACTGGTTGCTCGCCGAGTTCAAGAAGGATCAGGGGATCGACCTCGCCAAGGACCAGCAGGCGCTTCAGCGCCTGAAGGAGGCTGCGGAGAAGGCGAAGATTGAGCTCTCAGGCACCGGCCAGACCGAGATCAACCTGCCGTACATCACGGCAGACGCCACGGGCCCAAAGCACGTGGTGGTGACGTTGACGAAGGCGAAGCTCGAGTCACTCGTTGCAGATCTCATTGAGAAGACGAAGGCACCAGTACTCGCCGCGCTGAAGGATGCGGGCCTCAAGCCATCCGAGATCGACGAAGTCGTTCTGGTTGGCGGAATGACGCGCATGCCAGCGGTGGTCGAGGCGGTGAAGGCGCTCTTCGGTGGCAAGGAGCCATCAAAGGGCGTGAATCCGGACGAAGTGGTCGCGATCGGCGCGGCGATTCAGGGCGGCGTCCTCGCGGGCGATGTCAAGGATGTGCTGCTCCTGGACGTGACACCACTCTCGCTCGGCATTGAGACGCTGGGTGGCGTGATGACGAAGCTCATTGAGCGGAACACCACGATCCCAACGTCAAAGAGCCAGACCTTCTCAACGGCGTCAGACAACCAGCCGCAGGTGGAGATCCACGTGCTGCAGGGCGAGCGCGAGTTCGCAACGGATAACAAGACGCTCGGGAAGTTCATCCTTGACGGGATCCCTTCCGCGCCACGCGGCGTGCCGCAGATTGAGGTGACGTTCGACATTGATGCGAACGGAATCCTCGATGTGAAGGCGAAGGATCGCGCCACCGGGAAGGAGCAGCAGGTGCGCATCACCGGCAGCTCGATGCTCGGGAAGGATGATGTAGACCGCATGGTCCGTGAGGCGAAGGAGCACGAGTCTGAGGACAAGGCCCGCCGCGAAGCGGTGGACTTCCGTAACCAGACGGAGGCACTCGCCTTCCAGGCCGAGAAGACGCTCGCCGACCTTGGCGACAAGGTGGATGCGGAGAAGAAGGCGCAGGCCGAGACGCTCATTGGTGAGGTTCGCGAGGCGCTGAAGGGCGAGTCGCTCGACCCAATCAAGGAGAAGGCTGAGGCCCTGGCGAAGCTGATGACCGAGATCGGCACCGCCGCCTACGCTCAAAACCAGCAGGCCGGCACGCCTGACGGCGCCGATGCGGCGTCCGAGAAGACCGCCGGCGAGGAGACAATCGAGGGCGAAGCGCAGGAGGTTTAATCTCTCCCAGATGAACCTCTCAACTTCGAACGCCACCGCGCTGATCCGCGCCCGAGGTCTGACAAAGACCTTTGGGGAGCGGACGGCGGTGGACGCCATTAACTTCGACGTCCGTGACGGCGAGTTCTTCGGCTTCCTCGGCCCGAATGGGGCGGGGAAGACGACGACGATGCGCATGATCGCGGGCGTCTCGCCGCGCACCGCGGGGGCACTCAGCATCTTGGGGAGCGACCCAGACACTGATGGCCCGCGCATCCGCGGCCAGATCGGTGTGGTGCATCAGCAGGAGACCCTTGACCAAGAGTTGACCGTGCGCGAGAACCTTCTCGTCTTCGGTCGCTTCTTCGGTCTAGCGCACAAGGAGATTGCCGAACGCGCCGATCAGCTGCTTGAACTCTTCCAGTTGTCCGATCGCGCAAAGGATCAGGTGGAGCCGCTCTCCGGCGGCATGAAGCGACGACTCTCGATTGCGCGTTCGCTGATCAATGCGCCACGCGTCTTGATGTTGGATGAGCCGACCACGGGTCTTGACCCACAGGCGCGACACCTCCTCTGGGATGCACTGCAGCGACTCAAGCGCGCGGGCACCACGATCGTCTTGACCACGCACTATATGGATGAAGCGGAACAGCTCTGCGATCGACTTGTGGTGATGGACCAGGCGAAAATTGTTGCCGAAGGTTCGCCGCGACAGCTGATTGAGCAACACGCCTCTCGCGAAGTGCTTGAGCTGCGCTTCCCAGACGGGACGAGCGGGATCAGCAAGGCGGCGCTGGAAGGAATCGGCGATCGCTACGAGCGACTCGCAGAGCGCGTCATCGTTGGTTGCGAGAATGGCGAGGAGGCGCATGCACGCGCGCTCGCCCACGGCCTCACCCCCGAGAGCTGGCTCGTGCGACGCTCAAGCCTTGAGGACGTCTTCCTTCGACTCACCGGCCGGAGCCTCGACGAGTGAGCGCGGCGCAGGTCGCGCCGCGACGATCACGCGGGATCTTCTCAACGATCGGCGCCTATCTCCCGCACCCAACGCGATGGCGACACGTCGTTGGCTACATGGTGGCCGTGTATCGACGCGAGTGGGTCGGCTCGGTCTTCTCTGGGTTCGTTGAGCCGCTCGTCGTACTCGCGGGACTCGGCATTGGCCTTGGGGTGCTGGTAGGCGACCGCGCTGCGGAGATCACTGGCGGCGTCAGTTACGTGGCCTACATCGCACCCGCGTTGATGGCGAGCCAGGCGATGCAGTTCGGCACCGGTGAAGCTGCGTGGCCAGTCCTTGCGCGCATCATGTGGGTGCGCATCTATCACTCCATGGTGGCAACCCCGCTCAAGCCAACCGACATCATGGTGGGCGTAATTGCCTTCATTGGCGGAAAGGTCGCCTTCACCGCAACCTTCTTCGCCGCCGTGCTCTTTGTGACCGGCATCGCAACGAGTGCGCAGGGTGCGCTTGCAATGATCGGCGTCTCCACGTTGACGGGGCTCGCATTTGCAGCTCCCATGACCGCCTACTCGGTGACGCAGAAGACGGATCAGGGCTTCGCGGTCATCTTCCGCCTCGTGATCACGCCGCTCACCTTCTTCTCGGGGACCTACTTCCCGATTGAGAACCTCCCTGATTGGGCGCAGTTCATCTCGTGGTGCACCCCGCTCGCACACGGGGTCGCCCTCTCTCGCGGCCTTGCACTCGGCGTGGAGACGCCGAACGCGCTGGCGCACGCGCTGATCCTCGTCGCTTGGACCGTTGGCGGCACTGTGATTGCGTCCATCCTCTTCCGCCGAAGGATGCTGAAGTGATCGCCGCCCTCGCCCCGCGCGCCTTCGCCGTCTTTGAACGAAACGTGCGCGTTTATCGACGCCAGTGGCTGATGATCGTCACCGGCTTCTTTGAGCCGCTCTTCTTCCTGCTCGGCATCGGCTTCGGTGTGGGTGGCGTGATCGGCACGCTGACGTACAACGGGGTAGAGGTTCCGTACGCCGCATTTGTGGCGCCCGCACTGCTCGCCAGCTCTGCGATGAACGGCGCAATCTTTGACTCCACCTTCAACGTCTTCTACAAGTTGAAGTACGCGAAGGTCTATGACGCCATCCTGACCACGCCTGTTTCGATTGGCGACCTTGCGGTAGGCGAGTTGCTCTGGTCAAACCTGCGCGGCGTGATCTACTCCGTCGCCTTCCTCGCCGTGATGCTCGCCTTCGGCCTCGTCGCCTCGCCACTCGCGCTCCTCGCGCCGTTTGCGGTGATCTTCATCGGTTTCGCATTCGGGGCGGCCGGCTTCGCGATCACCACCCACATGCGTTCGTGGAAGGATTTTGACTTCATCTTCATCGTCCTCACGCCGCTCTTCCTCTTCTCCGCGACCTTCTATCCGGTGGAGATCTACCCGGGTGTTCTTCGATACGTGGTGGAGCTTTCACCGCTCACACGGGGGACGCACCTGATCCGCTCACTCGTCTTTGGCGATCTCAATCTGCTGATGCTCGCGGACATTGGCTTCCTTGCGCTGATCGGGTTCCTCGGATATCGACACGCAGTGAGCCGACTCGGCAAGCTGCTCCTGAAGTAGGCGCGCGATGGCCCGCGACTTCTATTCAATCTTGGGAGTGCCGAAGTCGGCGAGCGCCGACGACATCAAGAAGGCCTTTCGAAAGGCGGCGCAGAAACACCACCCTGACGTCTCCAAGGCGCCAGACGCTGCGGCGAAATTCAAGGAGCTGAACGACGCGTATCAAGTGCTCTCTGACACCGAACAGCGAGCACGCTACGACCGCTTCGGCGAGGCGGGGGTTGGCGGTGGTGCTGGTGGCCCAGGTGCTGGTGGGCGCGGCGGCTTCCCTGGTGGTGCTGGTGGTGGCTTCGCGGGCGGCTTCCCTGGTGGCGGTGACTTCGGTTCCGTTGAGGATCTCTTTGAAGGCTTCTTTGGTGGCGCGGCGCGTGGTGCGCGGCGCACTGGTCCGCCACCCGGTGACGATCTTCGCTTTGACATGAAGGTGAGCTTCGCGGAGTCGATTCGTGGCGGCACTCGCGAAGTGAATCTGGATATGCGCGTTGCATGCGAGACGTGTAGCGGCAGTGGCGCGGCGAAGGGTTCTGGAACGAAGAGTTGCGACGGCTGCGGTGGTCGCGGCGAGGTGCGCACCGTGCGCCAGACTCTCCTCGGGCAGATGGCGGTCTCCGCCCCCTGCGCAAAGTGCGCGGGCGAAGGGAAGATCATTGAGAAGCAGTGCGCCGCGTGTCGTGGCGAGGGACGCTTCAACGGGAGCAAGCGACTCCGCGTGGACATTCCCCCAGGCGTTGATGACGGCACGCAGATTCGTCTCTCAGGACAGGGAGAGGCTGGCCGACGCGGCGGACCTGCGGGGAGTCTCTACGTCGTGGTGACGGTGGAAGAGCATCCGCAGCTCGTCCGCGATGGGATTGATCTCCTCACCGAGATCCCGCTCTCCATCTCCCAGGCCGCCCTTGGCGCGCGCGTCTTGATTCCAACTGCAGAGGGCGAAGAGGAGATGGAGATCAAGCCTGGCACACAGCCTGGAGCGGAGATTCGACTCAAAGGGCGCGGCGCACCGAACGTGCGTCGACCATCACAGCGCGGCGACCTCCGAATCGTTGTTGCGGTTGAGGTGCCGAAGAAGTTGAGCAAGGAGCAGCGCGAAGCGCTTGAGCGATTTGCGAAGGCGAGCGGCGAGGAGCGCAACTGAGCGACGGCGGCTGGCTCGAACTCTCAATCACCTGCGATCCAGAGTCTGCAGAGGCGATCAGCGAACGCCTCGCGCGACTCGCCCCAGCCGGCACAAGTGCGGAACCAACCGTTGCTGCACCTCACACTGGTGATGCCGCGCCACTCCCACACGATCCGACCGCACCCGTGCGCATCCGCGCCTGGATCACTGATACCCCCAAGAGCCGAGCGGCAGCGGAGCAGTTACGTGAAGAGCTGGCGCGATTCGCCTCGATCGCCGTGAGTGGCCTTGGACTTCGCGGCATTGGCGACCTCAACATCCGTGCGATCCCCGCGGAGGCGTGGGAGACCACCTGGCGGGCCGAGTTCCCCGTAACAACGATCGGACGCATCGTGATTAGACCACCGTGGAGCGAGCAGGCGAGTGCCGCGGGCGATGCGGTGGTGACGATTGATCCGGGCCAGGCGTTCGGCACCGGACTGCATCCAACCACGCGCCTCGCACTCGCGGGGATTCAACGCTGGTCAGACGCAGGCCTCCTTCGCGCACTCCCAACGGACGGCGTAGGGATTCTTGATGTTGGAACAGGGAGCGGCATCCTACTCGCCGCGGCGCTGCAGCTCGGCGCGTCTCACGGCTGCGGCGTGGACACGGATCCACTCGCGGTTGAGGCGGCGCAGCGGAACCTTGCGCAGAACGGACTCGCCGCGCGAAGTGAGGTTGCTCTCGGCACCCTTCCGTTCCGTGCCCCAGCGCCGTTGGTCCTTGCAAACCTTGTCGCTGCGCTGCAGATTGAACTTGCTCCACTCCTCGCCGCCGCCGTCGCACCAGGCGGTCGAATCCTGACCAGCGGAATCTTTGTGGAGCGCGCTGCGGAGACCGTTGACGCGTTCACGCGTGTTGGCTTGCGCCTGCTCGGTCAATGGGAAGAGGGGGAGTGGGTTGCGCTAGAGTGGACGCATGACTGATTGTCTCTTCTGCCGCATCATCGCCGGTGAGCTGCCGAGCAGGCAGCGTCACTCATCCGACCTTGTGGTCGCCATTGAAGACATTGCGCCGCAGGCACCGCTGCACCTGTTGATCCTGCCGCGTGAACACATCGGCTCCGCAGCAGATCTTCGCGACACACCCGCACATGCGGCGCTCCTTGCGCGCATGCACGCCGTTGCGGTGGAACTTGCCAACGAGGCGGGATATGGAGATCGCGGCTGGCGTCTGGTGAGCAACGTTGGCGTTGAGGGCGGACAGGCCATTGAGCATCTGCACTATCACCTCCTCGCGGGGAGACAGTTGAGCTGGCCACCTGGATGAGCGAAGCGACGCGACCGCCACGTTCGCGACTCTCGCGGTTCGCGCCGTTCCTAGTATTGATTGGTGGTTTCGCACTCTTCACGTGGCTCTCTGGCGGTCCACCGCCGCCTGAGCCACAAGGGCCGCCCGCATCCGCTGCGCCAACACCGCGCAGCTCCGCAGAGACGGCGCAGGCCACCGAGTTCTTGAGCGCCGCCATTCGCGCAGCTGGACTCGGCGTGATCACCGGCGGCGCCGACGTGCGTCCGCCGCTTCCACCGCAGTACAACGATCTGCCGCGAGTGGTGGTACGCGGCGCATCGGCGAACGATCCGCTTGGGATCCCGCTTCTTGCCGTTGTCTTCCCAGATGCCACATCCGCGGCGACCGCCGCCCCCGAGATCGCCGCCTACCTCGTGCTCCCCACCACGCTCGTCCTGGTCCCCCCAGACGCCACCTTCACCCTGCGGCGGAGCGGCAGCCTACTGGTCATTTTCCAGCGCACCCCCTCCGCCGACCCTGACCCATCTGCGGCGGAGTCCCTCCTCACGGTGCTCTCCACGCTCGGGGAGGAGATCCCGCTCCCTCGCTGAGTCGGCCCCTCGCTGAATCGGCTATCCTCCTCATCCCAATAGGAGGTAGTTCAGTGGCAGAAGTTCGCATTGGTGATAACGAGTCCTTTGAGGCTGCGTTGCGCCGATTCAATAAGAAGGTCCAGCAGGCCGGCATCCTTGCCGAGTCTCGTCGACGTGAAGCGTTTGAAAACGCCGCGGAGAAGAAGAAGCGCAAGGACGCAAAGAAGAAGAAGCCGTCAGGCCCTCGCGGGATCTGATCCCTCGCGCGCCCCGTGGCGGCGCGAGCCGTCGGAGAGGAGCAGCGCATGTCGCTTCGTGAACA
>CAIZYO010000170.1 GCA_903937225.1 uncultured Chloroflexota bacterium
CGCGTAGCCACTCGTCGTATCGAATCTTGGCCCCTTCTTGCACGTTCTGCTGCCAACGTGACGCGAGGATCTTTGTGAGAGGCCGAAGCGTAATCGCAATATGGGTTTTCTCTCGGCCGAGCTCGTTGATGATTCGCTCCGCCTGTACTGGAGTTGCGCCGGCGAAGAACTCACTGCTAATCAGCACGGAGTCGCCTCGCACCGATTTGACTTCGCGGACCAGGCTGCTCCAATGGCGCATGGATGGTGGGTGTCCCGTGCTTGGGTGTTCCCGTTCCGTGACCGCAAACGCTGCGGTTGAGGGCTGGACACCGCTTCCCGCATACCGAATTCCAGCGCCTTGCAGTGCCGCACGTCCGGTATGACATGCACCTTGGAGCGCACTTGTGCCCGTCTTTGGTGGGCCGATGTGAAGCACGACGCTTCCGCGTGGAAGTGCCGCGCGGGTGCCCTCGCTCATGGTTTTCGACGCGGGATGATGCCCGCTCGCTGAAGAAGTCGCTCCCAGGTGACCGCAAGCAAGACTTTGAGTGGAATCTCGTCGAGGAAGACCTGGTACTGCGTTCGCTTCTTCAGTCCCTCAATCCCAGCTGCCTGCAGCAGGGAGACGGCCATCGCACCACCAAGTGAGGCCGGGACGAGGACATCGTTTCCATCATGAGGCGCTGCGCTACCCGTTGGAATCTTCTCGAGCGCGCGGAGGTCTCCCACCACGGCAACGCCTGATTGCTCAATTGCCTGCACGATCTGACTAGCAACGCGGATGGTTGCTTCGTGCGCTGAGACGGGAAGCAGCGGCTTTTGGCCACGTTCTGCGACTTTTGCAGTAAGTAGATGCTTGTGAATTCGAATCCATGGCGCCTTCTCACCGAACATATGGCCCATGTCTGTGCGGTCAAGTTCGGCATAGCTTGCTCGCACCAGTTCTGCCTGTTCAATGGACATCGACTCATTGAGGTGTTCGCCTGGCTGCAGCGTTCCAGCGGTTAGGCCGATCAATTGCTCAAAGATTGGGTAGATGGCACCACGATCACCTGAATCCACCACGACAACGCTGACGCGGTCCGCGCCTACAACACTAACCCATCGTGCCAACAGCTCATCATGGCGGTGACGCTGCCAGAAGAGATCAACCTTCCGTTCCGCAGAGTGTGGCGTAAAGAGTTCGCGGGTCCACTCTTCAAGCGACGGCATTGCCCCACGCTTCACAAACTGCTGCCACTGGCTCGGGATGATCTGGGCAAGCGAGCGTAGGGTCAATACGACGCGGATCGGCCGGGATCCCATAGACGAAATGAATTTATCAATGTGCTGAGGACTGAGGTCGGCCAGGTCTTCCGCACTGATGATTGCCGTCTTTCCAGGGTTGGCGATAAGAGTTTCGTAGAGTGCCGACCAGTGATCTGGGTTCTTGGACGAGCGGCTGTGGTACTTGAAGTCTCGATCAATACTTCGGGCAAACGCCTTTACCGCAATGTTTGCGTTGTTTTGATTCCCTGACGCGAAGTAGATGAATCCCTGGGCATCAAGGGCGTTCGCCGCACGCACAAGTGCATCCTGAACAGCAGTGGTCCCCGTCTTGTGGGGGCCGACGTGAATCAACACGCCACCGCGCTCAATCGCTGGAATCACTGCTGCGCTTTGCATCCACACCTCACTACGCGGCTAGGGGCTAAGACCATGACTTAGCTCCAGTATGATGGAGCCATGCGCCTGACGAGTCGAACCGATTATGCCCTTCGTGCCGCGCTCGAACTAGCGGCGGCGCGCGGAACCCCGCTGACCACCTCCGAGATCGGCGGTGCCCAAGCCATCCCCGCTTCCTACTTGGGCGCAGTGCTCGCGGAGCTGCGCAGGGGCGGCATCGTGAAGGCGCGACGCGGCCCTGAGGGTGGCTGGACGCTGGCGCGTGAGGCGACCGCGATCAGCCTGGCTGACGTGATTCGCGCAGTGGACGGCACGTTGGCGAACGTGGCGGGGACACGACCGGAGAAGCTGAAGTACAAGGGTGCGGCAGAAGGCTTGCGGAGTGCCCTGGTGGCGGTCCGCGCGGCAGAGCGCGAAGTGCTCGAGAGCATCTCGCTCGCAGGCGCAATCAGCGGCAAGTTCTCGGCGAAGGTTCGCCTCCTCCTCAAGAACCCCAGCGCCTGGCGCTGAGTTCTTCATCGAGCCCTTGACACGGCGGCGGACGCTCCCTATTGTCTACACAATCACCTTAGAATTGTGTGATTGAGGAGGTCGAATGCAGCAGTTGATTGCAGTCGCCATCGCAGGACTTGTGGCACAGCTGGTGGACGGTGCGCTCGGTATGGGTTACGGACTCACTTCGTCAACACTACTGATCGCAACTGGCCTTACACCAGCGGCAGCATCCGCTTCGGTGCACCTTGCAGAGGTCGGGACGACGGCCGTCTCCGGGGTGGCGCACCACCGCTTCAACAACGTGGACTGGCATGCTGTGCGTCGCATTGCGATCCCTGGAGGGATTGGCGCGTTCCTTGGCGCTACCTTCCTCTCTTCAATCTCTACGGAGTTCGCAAAGCCGCTCGCAAGCTCGCTCCTCTTCACGCTCGGAATCTACGTGCTCCTTCGGTTCGTGCTCGGTAAGGTTCGCGTTGCGCGGACCGGTCGACCAAGCCTTCGATTTCTTGCGCCGCTCGGCCTGATCGGTGGATTTGTCGATGCAACCGGAGGTGGTGGGTGGGGACCAGTCACAACGCCAACCCTGCTCGCAGATGGCCGACTCGCACCGAACCGCGTGATCGGCACCGTCAGCGCGAGTGAGTTTGTAGTCGCGATCTCCGCAAGCGTTGGTTTCTTTGTCGCACTGAGCGGTCAGGCGGTGCGACTGGAGTACGTCTTCGCACTCCTTGGTGGGGGAATCATCGCCGCGCCAATCGCTGCGTATTCGGTTCGGAAGCTTAATCCTCGCCTCCTCGGCGTGATCGTGGGTGGATTTATCTGCTTTACGAACGCACGTACAGTCCTCGGCGCGTTCGGCGCCTCCGAGGTGGCATTCCAGCTTGTCTACACCGCGATCGTGTCTATCTGGGTGCTTGCAATCGCGTATGTGCTCCGCGCGCTCCGAAGCGAACGAGCGTCACGCTGACCGCTCACGCTACGTTTGTTGCCGAGTGCGTTCTCACCTGCAAGGGCAGCCGTTGACAACCTGTGCGCGATGTCTCACCTTCGTAGGATGAGCAACGTGATCAGCGCATGAGCCACGCTCCGCGGCCCACTGCAGACCGCTTCATCCATATTGGCGCGCCGAAGTGCGGATCTACGGCACTTCAGTCATGGCTCGACATCAACCGAGCCACGCTTGCGGCCCAGGGAGTTCACTATGTCAGCGAAGGGGCGCACTGGATTGCCCCCGCCAAGGCTCTCGTTGGCGTGTCAGACCGCGTGAGCGGGAAGCCGGTGCCAATGCGCGAGTGGGAGCGGTTGGTTGCTGCCGTACGAAAGGCGACACCAGATTCCGGGAGCACTGCGCGAGCAATCATCAGCAGCGAGTGGTACGCAGGTGCGTCGGACGAAGCCGTAGAGCGGGCCGTACGCGACCTTGATGGTTCACGGATGCGGGTGCTGCTCTTCGTTCGCCCGCTCTCTTCCACGCTTGTCTCCGCCTGGCAACAGGCACTGAAGCTCGGTGGAAAGCAGTCGCTTCACGAGTGGCTCACCACCATCTTCGATGAACCGACTTCGCCCACAGCGGAGAGAGCGTGGGGGAAGCACCGATACGATCTGATCGCGGCCCGCTGGGCGAAGCGCATCGGGGCCGATCGTGTCTCAATCGTGGTGCTGGATCCTACGAACCCCGAGAACCTCTTCCGTACAGTTGAGGAGATCGCTGGTGTAGCACCCGGCTCCGCCTCCGCTGCACCGAACCGCACGAACCAATCACTCTCTCCATTTGAATCGGACGTCCTTCTTGCACTTAACAAGGAGTTTTATGCGCGCGGAGGCACGCTGCGGGGGTATCGCCAGGGTATTCTCAGGACGTTCGACGGATATGTGAACAGCGTGCGTGGGGGAACTCCTGAAAAGATGCGACTCCCGCAGCCCTGGGAGCCCCGCGTAGCTGCGCTCAACGAAGAGATCGCTTCTGGGATCGAGGGCTCTGGGGTCCAGGTGATCGGCGACCTTGCGCTCTTCCGCACGTCCGCACCGCAGGGAGGTCTCGTGACCGAGACGCCCGATCGGGCGGTACACGTTTCCTCTGCGGCCAGAATGATTTACTCGCTCCTCGTCACCACAGGGATTGCACAGCCATCACAGCCGCTTGCTGGATTTGGGCCGCAGCGTGAGCGCACGAGTGCCGCCGTCAGGCGCGCGCTGGCCATGATCCGCAATGCACTGTCGCGACGAACACGGCGCGGTTAATGCGCGCCGAGAGAAATGTCGCGTAAGGGTAGTGCCTAACGCCCGCCCCGCGTGATCTCTCCGCCACCAATTCGCTGAGCAATCCAGACGGGGACAACGGAGACCAACACAAGCAACAGCGCAACCACATTGACCACGGGAAGCTGATACGAACGCTGCAACTCGCTATAGACCCAGACGGGGAGCGTGCGGGCGCCAGGCCCAGCGGCGAAGAGTGTGACGATCACTTCGTCAAACGAGAGGGCGAAGGCGAGAAGTCCGCCTGAGAGGAGCGCGGTGCGCATTCCTGGCAGCGTGATGCGGCGGAAGGTCATCCATGAATCGGCGCCAAGATCTGCGGACGCCTCCTCAGGGCTGCGCGGAAGGCGGCGCAACCGTGCCACCACATTGTTGTAGGCCACCACCACGCAGAACGTGGCATGAGCGATCACGATCGTGTGGAGGCCAAGATCAATGCCAAAGAGCTTGAAACTGCTTTGCAACGAAATACCTGTGACCACTCCTGGAAGTGCGATTGGGAGAACAAAGAGGAATGAGATCGCGTTCTTTCCAAAGAAGTTATGCCGCTGCATCGCGAGTGCCGCGAGTGTGCCAAGGATGAGTGCGAGTACGGTTGAAATGGTTGCCACGATCAGCGAGTTTGTTAGCGCGTCTCGAATGGCTGGACTCCCCGCCGCCTCGCCGAACCAGTCCAGCGTGAATCCGCTCGGCGGCCAACCACCAAGAGGACTCGCATTGAACGCGTATACCGCGAGGATCACCAGCGGGAGGTAGATGAAGACCATGACCGCACCAGTGAAGATGCGTAGGGCTGCTCGAACAAGCGGCGACTCAACCATGCTGACTCCCCCGCCACATCAGAGCGACTCAAATGCGCCGAGGCGGCGCGCAACAAGTAGATATCCAATCATCACGAGGATTGGCACGAATGAGAATGCCGCTGCAACAGGGAAGCTGCCGAGTGCTGAGTTGTCATAGATCACGTTGCCAATGAACTTCGCGTCAGAGACAAGATCAGGGACGATGTAGTCGCCGATACTCAGCGAGAAGGTGAAGATGGAGCCAGCAGCAAGCGCCGGTATTAGTTGCGGGAAGATGACGCGACGGAAGGTGATCCAGCCACGACCGCCAAGATCGGCAGAGGCCTCAAGCAGCGAGTTTGGGATGCGCTCAAGGCCGGCGTAGACAGGGAGGATCATGTACGGGAGCCAGAGGTACGTCAGGACGAGCCACGAGTTTGCGATCTCCGTCAGCCCAGGCCCCTCCAAGCCAAACGGTGAGATCGCCCACCCAAGCAATCCGTTTGTCTGAAGGATCGTCCGCCACGCGTAGATCTTGACCAGGTAAGAGGCCCAAAGCGGCATGGTGACGGCGACTAAGAGGAGTGCGCGCTTCCGAGGCGATGCGATCCGCGCCATGTAGTACGCCACCGGGAGTGCGATCGCCGCCGCGGTGATGGTGACGAGTGCTGCAATCCCGATGGTGCGTGCGGCAATCGTGAAGTAGACAGGGTTGCTCAAGATCTGCGCAAAGGCATCAAGCGTCCAGTTGAAGGGCTCCACTTTTCCAGTAAACGAATCCTTCGACCAGAAGGCGTGCATCAACAGAATGAAGAGTGAGCCGAGGTAGACAATGCTGATCCAGCCAAGTGGGCCAGCAAGAAGTGCGCGCAGCGTTGCGCGCGGGTGCTGATTGAACCAACCGGTGATGCGCCGCATCATGCGTGCGTCACCTTCACGAGAACAGGGCGGAGCCCCCCGAGATTCATCATCTTCGAGGGGCTCCGTCCAGGTTCAGCGTTAACTGCGAGGCTCAGTTGCCGCGCAGCGTCGTCCATGCTTCAACCCAATCGTCTTGGGTCTTGCAGGTCGTTGCTGGATCGGCATCGTCGCAGTCTTCCCGCGGCGTTGCCCAGTACCAAATGCTCTCCCAGTACGCTTCGTCGCTCGCGTGGGTCAGCTCGCAGTGACCCGGGGCGATCGTCTCCGCGTAATCGCATGCAGCCTCGCTGGTGGCGGCCTCACCGAAGAAGACCGTCGCCTGGCCGTTCGCCTCGGCGGACATCATGTGATTCATCCAGAGATACATGCAGTTTGGATTCGCGGCCTTTGTTGCCATCATCCAGGTATCCGACCAGCCGGTCGAACCTTCCTCTGGCATCACCGTCTCGACCTTCGGCGCGGTTGCGTCGCCGCCAAGCACGTTTGCCATGAACTGCCAGGTAGTGCCGATCACAAGATCACCGCTTGCAAAGCCGGCTACCTGATCAGCGTAGCTCCCCCAATAGATCACCCCGAGATCTCGCTGCTTCTCAAGCAGGTCAATCGCAGCGGTGAACTGCTCTTCGTTGAGCTGATATGGGTTCGTGATTCCAAGCTCTGGTCGCTTGGACATCAAGTGAATTGCAGCATCAGCAATGTAGATTGAGGAATCGTAGATGCTGATCTTTCCGTTGACGTCAGCATTGCCATCCCAAACCGCGTCCCATGACGTTGGTGCGGTGGTCACCACATCGGTGTTCCACATCAAGAGGTTTGGACCACGGCCGTGCGGAACGCCGTAAGGCATTCCGTCCATTGAGTTGTGGGCCTGGTTCTTCAGGCCGCTAAATACGGCTGCGTAATTTGAAAGTAGGTCCACATTGACTGGGGCAACGTCACCAGCGGTCATCAGTCGAACCGATGCATCGCCAGAGAACGAACCGCCGTCATACTGCCCCGACTGGAGCAGCTGAACGCCGTTGTTTGAATCTGTCATTGCAGTGACGTTGACCTTGCACCCGGTCTCCGCTTCGAACGGATCAACCCAGTTGAAGCCTTCGTACTCTCCGCGCTCTGCGTAGCCTGGCCAGATGATCAGGTTGAGCTGACCTTCACCTGCACCGAGCGCTTCAAGCCAGCCGGCCGGCTTCTCATCACCCGATGGCGCGGCACTCTCGCTGGTGCTGCCGCCACATGCGGCTACCAGCAGCGCGAGTACTGCCAACAGGGTTACTCCCTTGAGTCGCTTCATGTTCCCTCCGGTACCTACGCTGGAGCCACCTGCGGATCTTCCGCAAGGGTCAGCACGTGTACCCGCCTCCACGTCAGTCGGACCGCCCGACCCTCCGCAGAGTGCGCTTCCATTGACGACTCCTTCAGGTTCTGCTGCGTCACCGTCAGTTCGCCGCCGATGTCTAGCGAGATGATATAGCGCGTATCCGCGCCAAGATAGACCACAGTTTTGATCCTGCCGAGCACGGATCCCTCGTCCGCCCCAACCTTGTCCGTGGGTTCTCCAAGGCGAATCTTCTCTGGCCGAATCGCGAAGCGACCAGGGGTGCCGAAGAGGGCGCGAGCCGCCTCGCCGGCAACGAGATTGGAGCTGCCGACGAACCCTGCAACAAACGACGTCTTCGGGTGCTCGTAAACCTCAGCTGGGGTGCCGATCTGTTCAATGCGACCACGGTTGAAGACTGCGAGGCGATCGCTCATTGTCAGCGCCTCCTGTTGATCATGCGTCACATAGATGAAGGTGATCCCCACTTCGCCTTGAATCGCCTTCAACTCAATCTGCATCTCCTCGCGCAGCTTTAGGTCGAGCGCGCCAAGTGGTTCATCGAGTAAGAGCACCCGCGGGCGGTTGACAAGTGCACGTGCGAGCGCCACACGTTGCCGCTGTCCGCCGGAGAGTTGAGCGGGTCGCCGCGCGTCGTACCCTTCTAGGCGCACCATACGGAGCGCCTCCTTGACGCGCGTGGCACGTTCGGAAGCGCCAACCTTCCGAACCTCGAGTCCGTACCCTACGTTCTCTGCCACGCTCATATGCGGAAAGAGCGCGTAGTCCTGAAATACCGTGTTCACATCGCGATCAAACGGCGGAAGGTCCGTGACATCGTCACCGTGCAGGTAGATGCGACCCGCCGTCGGTCGCTCAAATCCAGCGATCATGCGAAGGGTGGTGGTCTTCCCTGAGCCGGATGGACCGAGTAGGGAGAAGAACTCGCCATCGCGAATCTCAAGGTCGATTCCTGCGACTGCAGCAGCATCAGTGCCACTGCCAAACTTTTTCGTCAGACCATCAAGGCGAATCGCCAGAGCGGTCGAAGCGGTGCGTTCCATGGCGCGGAGCCTATCAGGCGCGCGAGCGTGCTTTAGGGGAGCGCACCAAAACGGTGCACGGCACGCTCATGAGCGGCACTGATCTCTGTGGGGAGCCCAGCAAATTGGGTGAGGTGTCCCGTGCGCTCGTGCATCTCGCGCTCCCAGCGCTTCGGGTCAACACTGAGCAGTTCGCTCAGGTCAGCCTCTGACAACGTGAGGCCGCGCAGGTCGAGCTCCGCCTCCTCAGGGACGGCGCCGACTGGCGTCTCGCGGCCGCTCACGCGTCCCGCCGCATAGTCAAGGAGCCAGAGAAGTGGCCGCAGGTTGTCGCCATAACCTGGCCAGAGGTAGCGTCCGTCGCGCTGTCGGAACCAGTTCACATGGGCGAAGACTGGCGCTTCGCGCACTTGCGCAAGTGTGGCGAGCCAGTGACGTGCGTAGTCCCCTTCTCCGTATGACATGAATGGTCGGAGTGACATTGGGTCGTATCGCAGGAGACCCTCTTTCCCTTCGGCAGCCGACGTCGCTTCGGCGCCGAGTGTGAGTCCGTCATAAATGCCGTCTGCGGCGGGGCGCATGGCGCGGATCAGTGGTTCACGATCGCGCACACGTCCACCAAAGATGATTGCGTCAACCGGGACGCCGGCGCCGTCATCAACTTCGTCGCTGATGTTCGGAATGTTGTGGAGCGCCGTGGTGAAGCGACTATTCGGATGCGCCCACTCGCGTCCCGCTTCACTGCTGCGCTGCTCTGCAGCTGGACGCTCGCTGATCAGTGCGCCACGCCAGTCTCGCCACCCGGCGAGGTCTGCTGGCGGCTCTGGCGTGAGTCCCTCCCACCAGACATCGTGGGTGATTTCGTTGTAGGCGACGTTCGTGAAGAGTGTTCCCGTGCCTGCACCGATCGCGGCGATCGCGTTCGGGTTCGTGGTGGGATTGGAATTGCGCGCCACCCCAAAGACTCCCGCTTCGGCGTTGAAGGCCATCAGCCGCCCCGTTGATTCATCAACGTAGAGCCAGATGACGTCGTCGCCGAAGAAGCGCACGTCGTAACGACCCTCAAGGCCCGCGGGCGGCACCATCATGGCGAGATTCGTCTTCCCTGATGCGCTCGGGAATCCGCCGCAGA
>CAIZYO010000171.1 GCA_903937225.1 uncultured Chloroflexota bacterium
CGGGGCCGCGAAGTGATCCGACGCCCAGCGCCGGACACGGAACCAACTGACGCCTAGTTCACCCATGGCCGCGCCGTTAGGCCGCGTCCGCCTTGCACTTGATGCAATGGGCGGCGATCACGGTGCCACCGAAGTTGTACCTGGCGGAATCGCCTGGGCACTCGAAAACCCAACCGATGAGTTGATCCTCGTGGGCGATGAGTCAGTCATCCTCCAGATCGCGGGTGGCAAACTCCCCGCCAATGCCAGGATCGTTCACGGACCAGATGTGATTGGCATGGACGAGCATCCAGCGCAGGCTCTGCGGGAGCGGAAGGGCGCGTCCATCCTTGTGGCAACAAACCTTGTACGCGAAGGCGAAGCTGACGCGGTGGTTACTGCTGGCCATACAGGGGCGGGGATGGCTGCTGCCGTCTTGCGGCTTGGGCGACTCCCTGGTGTTGACCGCCCCGCACTTGCTGTCCAGTTCCTGCTACGGGAGAAGCCACTCGTCTTGCTCGACGTTGGGGCGAATCCAGATGCGACGCCGGAGAATCTCTTCCAGTACGCGCACATGGGAAGCATCTTCTCTGAGCACGTTCTTGGAGTGTCGAACCCACGCGTCGCCCTCCTCTCCATCGGAGAGGAGAAGGGGAAGGGGGACCAGCGCATTCAGAAGGCTACGGAGCTGCTTGACTTGGCCGATTTGAATTTCACTGGCAATGTTGAAGGGCGCCACCTTGCAGCTGACGAGGCGGATGTCGTGGTTTGCGACGCGGTGCTCGGCAACGTCTCGATCAAACTTGTTGAAGGCGTCACCACAACGATCACCGACATGTTCCGCCAAGAGTTTCGACGCCTCCCCTTCGGTCCAATCGCTGCGATCTTGATGCGTCCTGCAATCGCTCGCATCCGCGCGAAACTTGATTACGAGCGCATTGGCGGCGCGATCTTGCTCGGCGTGAAGGGGAGCGTGGTGATCACCCACGGCCGCGCGAGGAAGCGGATGGTCAACTTCGCATGTAGCACCGCCGCTCGCGCAGTTCGCGAAGGCGTGAGCGGTCGCATCGCCAGCGCCCTCGCCGCTGCCCCGTCGGTCGCTGCGGACGGCCTTCCCAGCGGCCCAGCCCCCGCTTGAGATGCCAAGCAAAAGAGTGCCAGCCGCGCCTCGCGATGCAGCACTCCGAATCCGAACCGCAGGACGGAGGGATGCCCTCACGGCACTCTATGAAGCAGAGTTTGGCCTGCGGAGTGCCGCTGAAATCCTGAACCGGCGAGCCGATGCAGGTGAAGTCGAGGGCGAACCGCTTCTCATTGCACGTGCGCTGATCGAGCTGGTGGAAGCGCAACGCCCCGGGATTGATGCTGCGCTGGTCCGCCTCGCGCCTGCATTCCCCCTCGCAACGATGACCCATATTGACCGCACGATCCTCCGAGCGGGCCTCGCCGAGGTGGTACACTCGCGCGCGGCGGCGCCTGCGGAGGCACTCGCAGCCTGGACGGCTCTGGCACGCACGTACAGCGGCGAGCCGGCACGAAAACTGGTGAGCGGTGTCCTTGGCACAGCTCAGCGGGAGGGAAGCACCGCGTCAGCGGAGAGAGATGGAGGGGCGACCGATGAGTGATAAGGACCAGATCTTCCAGGAGCTTCAGGGCTACATCGTCGAGCAGCTCGGGGTGGAGAAGGAGAAGGTCACCATGACCGCCGCCTTCATTGAAGACCTCAACGCCGACTCGCTTGATCTCGTGGAGTTCGCCATGGGTCTTGAGGAGAAGTTTGGCGTCACGATTGCTGACGAAGAGCTGACCAAGATCAAGACGGTAGAAGACGCGGTCAACGCGATCGTCGAGAAGAAGGCGTAAGGTGCGGCGGCCCGATGGCCGCCTGGCGCCACCCCTTCGATCGTGAGCCAGGCCGCAGACTCCACGCTTGCCCACGCATCGCAACTCGCGGTGCGCCTCGGTATCCCTGCGGGCGCTGAGGAGCTCATTGGGCTCGCCCTCACACACCCATCACGGCGTCATCAGTCTGGTGCGCATGAAGACAACGAGCGACTGGAGTTTCTCGGAGACGCCCTCCTAGGGGCCGTGGTGAGTGCCGCGCTGTATCACGCAGATCCGAGCGCGAGCGAAGGTGATCTCTCGGAGCGTCGCGCATCCATTGTGAGTCGGATTGGACTTGCAGATGTGGCCCAGCGGATGCGCCTTGACGATGCACTCCTCCTCGGCGAAGGCGAAGCACAGCGCGGTGGCGCCCAACGTCCAGCCGCGCTCGCCGCAGCACTCGAAGCGATCATCGGGGCTGTCTACCTTTCGCACGGGTACCAGGCGGCAGAGCGGTTCGTGCTGACACACCTCGCGCAGGAGATCGCAACACCTCGCGCCTCCATCGGTAAAGGGATCAAGACCATGCTTCAAGAGTGGACGCAGGCGAAAAATGGATCGCTCCCGCGTTACGACATCATTGCAACCAGCGGTCCAGAGCATGAGCGCGTCTATGAGTGCGCGGTGCGAATCGATGGGAGCGAGATTGCACGGGGGAGCGGGCCGAGCCGAAGGGCGGCAGAGGCCGCTGCTGCCGAAGCGGCGATTGATCTTCTCGGTGTCACGAAGGAGGCCGTCCGATGAGCCGACTGCGCCTGCGCGAGGTTCGGCTCAGCGGCTTCAAAACCTTTGCTGATAAGACCACGATCGCATTTACTCCGGGGATCACCGCCATCGTCGGCCCAAACGGCAGTGGGAAGTCAAACATCGTGGATGCGCTGCGCTGGGCACTCGGTGAAGCGGGGCGCGGGATTCGTTCTAAGCGCGTCGATGAGGTGATCTTTGCCGGATCGGAGAAGCGTCGCCAGCTCGGACTCGCCGAGGTATCGCTCAGCATCTCCAACGACGATGGGCTCTTTGACCTTCCCTTTACGGAGATTGAGATTGCACGCCGCGCTGATCGTGGCGGAGGGCAGGAGTACCTGCTGAACCGAGAGCGCATTCGGCTCCGCGATCTCAACGAGCTCCTTGATGGCGCGGGCCTTGCAGAGAACGGTCTCCTCTTCATTGGGCAAGGCGCCGTTGACCAGGCACTCAGCCTCCGCGCCGAAGAGCGTCGGGCGCTCGTTGAAGAGTTCGCTGGGACGGCACGCCATGAGCGTCGCCGCTCTCGTGCTGAAGGAGAGATGAAAGAGGCAACCGAGAATCGCGCACGCGTGGAAGAGATCCTTGCCGCGCTGCGACCACAAGAGCGGCGCCTTGCAGCGCTGGCGCGTCAAGAGGCGGGTCGAGATGAGCTTCTTGCCGAAGCGGTTGATCGCATTGCAACGCTCGGTGCCACACGCGCCAGCTGGTTCGCATCACGACGTGGAGCCAGCGGCAGCCGACTCACTGAGGTCCGCGCTGAGCTCGGCACCGTGCGCGAATCACTCCGCACTGCCGACAGCGAGGCGAACGCTCGTCGCCTCCGCCTCGCTGAGGCGCGTGCCGCACTTGAAGCGGCGCGAGGAGAACTCGAGTCCGCTCGTACTGCCCGCGAAACTGCAGAGCGCAATCGAGCGCGATCAGATGCTGAGGCGACGGCGATCGCCCGTGACACGGAACGTCTGAATGCAGAGGTAGCGGAGGCGGAGCGCGAGGTCCTTGCCGTTGAGCAGATCCGAGCGACGGCAGCTCCGGCGGCTGATGCCGAAGCGGCCGCTGCACTCGAGTTGCTTGACGCAGATCTTGCGAGCGCACGTCGCGAACTTCGCGCACTGCAAAGCGACCAGGGCGCCGCTGGTGGCGGTGAGTCAATCGCTCGTGCAGAGCGGGCGCGATCGTCAGAGGTGGCGGAGGCGGAGGCTCGAATTTCGCGCATAGAAGCGGAAGTTGAGGCTCTCCGAGCGGATCGCGCTGCTGAGGAACTTGTCGCAGCCACTGCCAGGCGGGATGCCGCACTTGCAGCGTATCGTCAGGCGAGCGAGGCGGCTACGCGTGCCGCCGAGGAGGCGAGCGCTTCAGAGGCTGCGGAGGCAACGTTGCGAGCGGTGGTCGGCGATCGCGAGCGCGCCGCCCGTGCCGCTGAGGCCGAGTGCGCATCCATTGAAGGTCGACTTCGCGCGCTTGAAGCGCGACGTACCGCGCTTCAGGAACGTGCTCTTGCGCGTTCCGCCCGTGCGATTGGCGGCAGAAGCCTGTTAGCCGGCGTTGAAATCCGTGAAGAGGGGCGCAGCGCCGTGCTCGCCGCAC
>CAIZYO010000172.1 GCA_903937225.1 uncultured Chloroflexota bacterium
GTGGAGATGGTCAGCTTTGAGCGACCAGAGGATTCGCGCGCTGCACTTGAGTGGCTCACCGAGCGCGCCGAGATTCTGCTGCAGCGACTTGAACTTCCGTACCGAGTGTTGCTGATGGCGACAGGCGACATGGGCTTCGTCCAGATGCGCAAGTACGACCTTGAGGTCTGGGCGGCGGGATCGAAGCGTTGGCTTGAGGTCTCGTCCTGCTCCAACTTTGGCGACTATCAGGCGCGCCGTATGGCAATTCGTCATCGCAGCGAGCCGGGCGCCAAGCCCGAGCTCGTCCATACGCTGAACGGTTCTGGCCTCGCCATCCCGCGCGTCCTCGCGGCGCTGCTGGAGAACGGGGCGCAGCCAGACGGGAGCGTCAAGCTCCCCGCCGTGCTGCATCCGTATCTCGGCGGCCGCACGCACCTTCTCCCGCCGGCCTGATCTCACCCGCCGCATCCGATAGACTGCGCAGCGGAGGGGTGCCGGAGTGGTTGAACGGAGCTGTCTTGAAAACAGCCCAGGCTGGTAACGGTCTGCGGGGGTTCGAATCCCTCCCCCTCCGCCACACCGCATGAAGCGGCTCGGTCTCTGTGCCGGCTGCGCGGAGGCGCGCGAGATCACCAGTGGACGAGGTTCTGACTTCTTGCGCTGCGGTCTCTCTGATCGCGACTCGCGCTATGCGCGATATCCGCGCCTCCCAGTGATGCGATGTGCCGGCTTTACTCCTGCGACTCCGCTCGACGTGTCGCCGCCATCAGCAGCTCCCAAAGCGCCCGAAGATCCTCAGGATTGAGCGCGCCAGCACCACGTGCGCCGATGCGCGCCAGAAGTTGCGCCTCTCGCTCTGGATCGTGCACTGGGCGACCGAGCGCCGCCTTAGCGGCACCCGCCTCCAGCGCAAAGTTCGTGCGCTCCTCCAAGAGTTTCAGCAGTTCGCTATCAATGCGATCAATCTCGCCGCGAATCTCGGCAAGTCGTGCGGCGGGATCGCCGCTCACGTGGTCACCTCCGCGCGCAGCTCGGCGATCAGCGCAACGGCGCGTTCGTAGCCTGCGGCGAGCATGCCGCGCACTGCAACGGCAGCAACATCCTCAAGGAGGCTGATGTGGCGGAATGCTTCGCGCTCTTCAGGGTTGGAGAGGTGCACTTCGGCGAACGGACGCTCGACGGCCAAGAGTGCATCGCGGAGGCTGACGCTGGTGTGCGTGAGTCCACCAGGATTGATGATCACCCACGAGTAGTCGCGCACGTGGAGCCGGTCGATCAGATCTCCTTCATGGTTTGATTGAAAGGAATCAACGAGCGTCATCCCTGCAGCCTCTGCGGCGGTGGCAACACGCGTCTCAATCTCATCAAGGGTGGTTGTTCCGTATCGCTCTGGCTCACGCTCGCCGAGCAGGTTGAGGCTAGGGCCGTTGAGCAGCAGGATCTCGTCGCCAGCGGCATGTGCGCGCGTGCGCGGTGAGAGTTCTCCGGCGCGGATGCGTGTTGCTCGCTCGGTCACCGTTTCCCTCCACTCCCCGCCAGCATCTGCGTGGCGGCACGTAGGACGAGGCTAGCAGGGACATCGTCGCGGATCTCAAACGCGCGCTCCGTGGCGAGGACCCAGCGAATCTTCCCGCCCGCAACCTTCTTGTCGCGCGTCGTGGCCTCAACCAGCGCGGCGGGGGACTCGCGGCGAGGAGCGACGCCAAGGCCGAGCGCGTCCAGCAGAGCGAGTGCACGGGAGGCGCGTGCTGCAGGGGTGACGCCGAGCTCTTGGCCGATGGTGAGCGCTGCGCGAAGGCCGTAGCCGACCGCCTCGCCATGCAAGATGCCCTTGTAGTTTGCCGCCTGCTCCAGCGCATGCCCGAGCGTGTGCCCGAGGTTCAGGCTCATGCGCAAGCCCGCCTCTCGCTCATCGCCTGCGACGACGGTGCACTTCCACCACCCGGCGCGCTCCACGATCTCTGCATAGGTGCCGTCTTCATGCAGTGATGCGTCGCCAGCCGCGATGCGCGATGCGCACTCTTCAAGGAGGGTGAAGAGGCGATCCTCACCGAGGAGTGCAATCTTCACCGCCTCACCCATTGCTGCAACGATCTCCCGCGTTGGCAGGGAGCGCAGCGCATCCAGATCGGCGATCACGGCGATCGGCTGATGGAAAGCGCCGACAAGGTTCTTCCCCTCTGGGAGGTCAACGCCCGTCTTCCCTCCCAGTGATGCATCAAGTTGCGCGGCGAGTGTGGTTGGGACGGCAACCCAATCAATGCCGCGCAGATAGAGGGCGGCGAGGAGTCCCGCCGTGTCTGTCAGCGCGCCACCACCAACGGCAACGATCAGGTCGCCTCGCTCAATGCCAGCGGCGGCGAGTGTGCGCGCGGCGTCGTCAATCACGGTTAACTGCTTTGCCGACTCCCCAGACTTCAGCGTGAGCGGCGTCACGCTGATCTTTGCGCGCTTGAGCGCCGCAGCGATCGTTGCTCCGATCGCGCGCTCCGCATTCGGTTCGCTCACCAAGACCACACGACCTGCGTTCCGTGTCCTCAAGACGCGGAGCAGCGACTCCGTTGCGATGCCGACGCCAAGATCCCACTGCCCTGATGGGAGCGCCGCCGAGAGGAGGTGGCGTCCGCCACCGCGTGGCGAGTTTTGGAGGAGCTCAATGGCGGGCGCTGCGAGCGTTCCTGGACTCTTCTTACTCTCCAGGCGTGCCCCGATCGCGTAGAAGCGCGATCGCTCTGCTCGGAGGGTGCGTAGTGTCTCCTCTGGGTTCCCTCGCTTCATCAGGGGGCGCACCACGCGAGCGGTTCGGAGCCTTCCAGCGATCACCGCATCTGGAGCGTCAAGCCAGAGGATGCGGGCGCACTGGCTGATCACCCAACGGTTGCGCGGATCAACGAGCGTCCCGCCACCAAGTGCAACGATTCGACCAATGCCGAGTGCGGCAGCGGCGCCCCCAGCTGGCGGTGTGACCTCATCAAGCGCGGCAACGGCAGAGCGCTCGCGGATGCGGAATCCCGCTTCACCTTCGCGCGCGAAGATCCCCTCCACGCTGTCTTTTGCAACACCCGTGCTTGCGATGATGCTGCGATCGAGGTCGAGCAGCGGAACGTTCAGCTGCGTTGCGAGCCTGCGTCCAAGGGAACTCTTCCCCACGCCGGGGAGGCCGACGAGCGCAAGGTTGCTTCGTCGCGTCCTCATCGGGATTTAGTCGTCGCCGCCGGAGCCTGCGGCGCTTGTCCCGCTCGCATCTGTCTCTGGATCGTGAGCGCCGCCAGCGACCGGTGCGCTGCGCGGTGTTGCGGCTCGCGCGCGAAGTGCGTCAAGGCTCGCCCTGATCTCTTCGAGTGAGTCGCCACCAAGCTTCTCCAGCAGGAAGGGGATGAGTGCGAGGGCGACCATCGCTTCGCCAATCACGCCCGCCGCTGGGACCACGCTGATATCCGAACGTTCGTAGTGCGCCTTCTCCACCTTCTCACCGCTGATCAGATCTGCGGAAGGGAGCGGTCGGGCCAGGGTGCTGATTGGCTTCACCGCCGCGCGGATCACCAGTGGCTCGCCGTTGCTCACGCCGCCCGTCAGTCCACCGGCACGATTCGTGCGGTGCACCCACGCGCCGGCCGCAGTGCGCCGTTCGATCACGTCATGAACCTCTGATCCAAAGATGCGGGTCTGCTCAAAGCCGAGACCAAACTCCACCCCCTTGACGCTCTGGATGCTCATCACTGCTTGCGCGAGTGCCGCATCAAGTCGACGATCCCAGTGCACATAGGAGCCGAGTCCGATTGGCAGACCCTTCACCACCACTTCAAAGATTCCGCCAACGGTGTTCCCCGCCTCACGCGCCTCATCAATGCGAGCGACCATGCGCGCCTCCGCGGCCGGATCAGGGCAGCGCAGCGGGCTCTCTTCAGACTCCTCGCGCGTCCGCGTGCATGCCTGTGGGTCCACGGCCACACCGCCGACCTCCGCAGTGAACGACCAGATCTCCACGCCGAGCGCGCTGAGCAGCGACTTCGCCACACCCCCCGCGGCAACACGCGCCGTGGTCTCGCGCGCTGATGCGCGCTCAAGCACATTGCGAACATCATCAAAGCCGTACTTGAGTGCGCCGGCGAGATCCGCGTGTCCTGGGCGGACGCGGGTGACGGGGATTGCGCGCTTCGTCCCTTCTGCAGCACTTGCGGCAAGCTCGGTCGCCTCTTCGGCGCTCAGTGGCTCCACCTGCATCACGCGCGTCCAGTTCTCCCAGTCGCGATTCTCAATCAGCAGCAGGATGGGGGAGCCGAGCGTGAGGCCGTGTCGGACGCCGCTGCGAATGCGCGCGTGGTCCTGTTCAATCTTCTGGCGCGCCCCGCGACCGTAGCCGCCCTGTCGGCGCTTCAGGTCAACGGCGATCGCCACTTCGGTGAGCGGAACTCCAGCGGGCATCCCCTCGACGATGACGCCGAGTTCTGGCCCGTGTGACTCACCAGCGGTCAAGAATCGAAAACTCACTTCACCCCTCCTAGTCCTTCGGACGACCCTTTTCTCTCCTTAGATGATGCCGCCGCGGCGGCGAGTGCGTCACGCATGATGCTGATTGGTGCGGGCCGCCCCGTCCAGAGCTCAAACGATGCGGCTCCCTGCAGAAGGAGCATCTCAAGTCCGTCGGTCGCCTCAGCGCCAGCGGCGCGTGCACTCCGTACCAGCGCGGTCCCGCCCGGGGCGTAGACGACGTCAATGACGTACTGGCCTTCGCGGAATGCGGCGGCGGGGAGTGCAGGGGCGTCGTTCGGATCGAGTCCAACGCTCGTGGCCTGGATGACGATCCCCACGCGCGCCGCCTCCTCTACAAGGATCGATTCGTGCCACGGAACGGCTCGGATGGCGAGGTGCGGCCACGACTTCTGGGCCGCAGCAACCACCTGCTCGGCGCGACGTAGGTGACGATTCGTGATGCTGATCTGGCCAACCGCCGCACCAACGAGCGCGGCAACTGCGGCGCGCGCCGCTCCACCCGCGCCAAGGATCAGTGCCGCCCGCGGCATGCGGCGACCATCAAGCAGCGCATCGAGTGAGCCGCGAAGTCCTGCAACATCCGTGTTGCGCCCCACGAGGCGACTCCCTGCGCGCGTAATCGTATTGACCGCTCCGATGGTTGCGCACTCCTCTGTCACCGAATCAAGGAGTGCACCGATCGTCTCCTTGTGCGGGATCGTGACGTTGGCACCGATCACGTCCGCATCTGCACGCAGTGCGGCGACGGCGGCGGCAAGTTCCTTCGGCGGGACATCCATCACCTCATAGCGAACGGGGAGCCCCACATGGTCGAAGGCGGCCTGCTGAAAGGCGGGTGAGAGGCTCTGCTTCACCGGGTGCCCCAAGAGCACGATGCGCTTACTCATGCTGGTGTGCCGTGCGTCGCGCCGCCTGCAACTCGGGCAGCGTCGTCAAAGAAGGTTGGGTAGCTCACCGCGGCCGCCTCTGGTTCATCGATCTCGACCGCCGCTCCGCCAACAAGGGCCGCCACCGCAAAGGTCATCGCCAGGCGGTGGTCCCCGCGGACGGCGGGAGCTCCACCCTTCGGTCGCTCGCCGCCGACAAAGTGCAGGTCGTCACCCTCAACACGGACGTGGAGCCCCAGCTGCGTCAGCCCATCCGCAACCCCTGCAATGCGGTCGCTCTCCTTCGCTCGGAGCTCTCCAGCGCCGCGGATGCTGGTTGCACCGCGCGCCATCGTTGCCGCGAGCGAGAGGATCGGCATCTCATCAATGGCGAGCGCCACATCCTGCGGGGTGATCTCCACGCCTTGGAGGTCGGCACTGCGAACGCGAAGGTCGCCGACCGGCTCACCAGAACCGTCATCTGGGCCTGGCGTCTCTTCAATGGATGCGCCCATGCGGCGCAGGATCTCAATGACATGGCGGCGGGTGGGGTTCAGCGAGACGCCACGGATGGTCAGGTCGGCATCTGGGTGCAGGCTTGCGGCAACGAGCCAGAAGGCGGCGGAGGAGGGGTCGCCCGGAACGTTCACCTGCGGGATCGCTCGCAGCTCCGCCTCACCCTGCACGCGGATGGACCAGCTGCCGTCTTCCCCCTGCGTGCGGTTGATGGTGGCGCCGCGCGCCGCAAGCATGCGCTCGCTGTGGTCGCGCGTTGCGACACTCTCTATATAGGTGGTGCTGCCGCTTGCGGCGAGGCCGGCAATCAAGACGCAGCTCTTCACCTGCGCGCTCGGCGTCTTTGAGCGCCACTCGCCCCCCTTAAGCGTTCCGCCGACGATCCGTAGCGGCGCAGTCTCGCCTCGTTCGCCTGGCGCTCCTGTGGCCTCAACACCCATCGCGCGGAGCGGCTCAAGCACGCGCGCCATCGGGCGTCGGCGGAGCGATGCATCTCCGTCCAGCGTGTGCACTCCGTTAACTCCAGCCACAAGGCCCGCGCCGAGTCGTGCGCTCGTTCCTGAGTTGCCGCAATCAAGGCGGCCATCACCGTGAGCTGCAAGCGCGCGACGCCCAGGGGATCGCACGTGCCAGCGAGCCGTGCCGGGTGCATCATCAGGCGCGGCAGGGAGCCGCTCACACGAAGCGCCGAGCGCCGCCATCATCCCCGCAGTCGATCGCACGTCGTGTCCGTCGCCCGCCCCGCTGATCAGCGTCTCGCCGTTGGCGATCGCCGCAAAGATGAGCGCGCGGTGGCTGATGGACTTATCGCCAGGGAGTCGCAGTTCGCCGCGCAGGTGCGCTGCGGGGGTGACGCGGTGTGCCACGTCCCTAACTCTTCGTCGGGCTCGCGCCAGCCGCACCCGGATCGTCGTGGAGGGGCGTGACCAGCGTGTGGATGGAGCGCAGCTCACCCGCGAGTCGCTGGAACATCGGGATCGTGAGCGACTGCTCCCCGTCCGACCAGGCTTCCTCAGGCTTCGGATGCACCTCCACCATGATGCCGTCGGCTCCAGCCGCAACGCCGGCGTACGACATCGGCGCAACCATCCAACGCTTCCCTGTGGCGTGGCTTGGGTCCACGATGACAGGGAGATGCGTCAACCTGCGAAGGATCGGAACGGCATTGAGGTCAAGGGTATTGCGCGCGGCGGTCTCAAAGGTTCGAATGCCGCGCTCGCAGAGAATGAGTTGCGTGTTTCCCGCCGCCAAGATGTACTCCGCGGCGAGGAGCCACTCCTCAATCGTCCCAGAGAGACCTCGCTTCAACATCACGGGCATGCGCGTTCGCCCGACCGCATTGAGGAGCGAGAAGTTTTGCATGTTGCGAGTGCCAATCTGAAGCACGTCGGCGAACTCGGCCACCATGTCAACCTGCGCTGGCTCCATCACCTCCGTAATGATGGGGAGACCGGTGCGCTCCCGCGCCTCCGCGAGGAGGCGAAGCCCATCAAGGCCGAGCCCCTGGAAGGCGTACGGCGAGGTGCGCGGCTTGAATGCACCGCCGCGAAGGAGCGTTGCCCCTGCGTCGGCCACACCCTGCGCAACTTCAAAGAGCTGATCACGAGATTCAATCGAGCAGGGACCCGCCATCAGCGTCAGGGAGCCGCCGCCGATCACCGCATCGCGCACTTTGACAACGGTCGGCGCATCACGGAACTCACGTGACGCGAGGCGATACGGTCGCGTCGCGCGCTTGGCGCTTGCAACGCCAGGGAGCGCGGCAAACTCTTGCTCCAGCGTGGCGCTCACCCCTGATGGGCCGAGGATTGCAAGGGTGGATCCGGTCGCCCCCTGCTCTTCATAGACCGCAAGCCCAGCCGCTACCGCGCGTTCGCGGACGGCACCCAGCTGCTCCGCTGTCGCTGCCTTGATCATTCGGACGAACATTTCTGGCTCCTGGTTTTCTGCCGGTGCCCCGGCGGGTTGGGGGAAAAGAAAAGAGCAGAGGGGGCCCCTCTGCTCACATCCCGGCCGGACCGCCGGTCAGACGCTAGGCGTCTGGGCGGGTCAGACCGGGCTCCTAAAGTAGCGGTACGTCGTCATGTGGCTAACCCTACGGCTAACGGCGGATCAGGTCAAGAATTTCCCCATCCAACCACCACGTTTTGGGGTGAGATTGAAGCTTTTCTGCGCGCCGCGCGCGCTCTGCGCCACTCCCTGCGCATCAAATTTGAGCACGAAAACAGAGCTTTTTCATAAAATCTGCCAAATCAGCAGCGACGTGACGCGGTGGTGCGCATGACCGTGTGCAACGTCTCGGATCTGGTGCAATCTGGGTGTATTTGCGCCAAAAATCGGGGGTTGGCGGCCCCATCTGGTGGCCCGAGGAGGCCCGCCGAGTTGCGCTATGCACATTTGGGGTTGCACTTATCCACATTGTGTTTTACTTTTCAACAAGCCCCAGTGTTGGGGTGGAGTTAATGGCCGACCCGCCAGTCGGGTCGACCAGAGTGGAGGTCCAGAACATGGCAGTAAAGAAGAAGAGGAAGGCCGCTGCGAAGCGTAAGCCTGCCACCAAGCGCAAGGCCAAGAAGGCTGTTGCCAAGAAGGCCCCAGCGAAGCGCAA
>CAIZYO010000173.1 GCA_903937225.1 uncultured Chloroflexota bacterium
CGCCCATCTGAAGCTCAACCCCATGAAGTTTGCGCAGCATGAGGAAGTCATAGCTCTGCAACAGCATGTAGCTGAACTCCGTGAAGGAGAGGCCGCCTTCGAGCCGACTCTTGACGGAGTCTTTGGCAAGCATGTAACTGACGGTGAGGTGCTTTCCAGTGTCGCGAAGAAAATCGATCATTCCGAGACCACCGAGCCACTCAAGATTGTCCAGCAGGAGTGCGCCTGATGCGCCAGAGAAGTCAAGGAGTCGGGCGAGCTGTGCGCCAATCGCGGCGCGATTCGCGTCCAGCGTGGCGCGATCAAGGAGATTCCGTTCTGCCGAACGACCAGACGGGTCGCCGATCATCCCCGTCCCGCCACCTACCAGCGCGATCGGGCGGCCGCCCGAAAGCTGCAGACGCCGCAGTGCAAGAACGCCCATCAAGTGCCCCACATGGAGTGAATCGGCGCTCGGGTCAAAGCCAATGTAGGCGGCGATTGCGGGATCCTTTGCCACTCGTTCGTCCAGCCCAGCGCTCACCTCATGGATGAGACCGCGCTCGGAGAAGTCGGCGAGCAGATTGGAGCGATACGAAGCGACCACGACCCTATGCTACCTTCAGAGGGATGAGCATGGCTGGTTCGAACCGCCCTGAAGGTGCCGGACGGGCGCGACGCCGTAACGGCGGCCTCGCCGTCCTCCTCCCGCTCGCCCTGTTGGCCATCAGTCTCTTCATTGCCACCATTGCCTACTTCGGCATCACCCGCGTCTACGATCGAGTCCTTGCCGACCTGCCAGATCCGCGTGACTTGGACTCAATCGTGCTCGGCGAAAACTCTGGCGTCTTTGACCGCACCGGGACTGTAAAGCTCGCCGACTTCGGTACCGATCTCCGCGAAACGATCCCCTTTGAAGCGATTCCGGCTCGCGTGATTGACACAACCACCGTGATTGAAGACAAGACGTTCTGGCAAAACTCTGGGTTTGACCCGCTCGGATTCATTGCAGCCGCACTGGACACGCTCGGCGGTTCTGGACGCGGCGGCTCCACGATCACCCAGCAGCTGGTGCGCGCCATCCTCCTTCCTGAAACTGCTTTCCAAGGGAGTGTTTACGAACGCAAGGTCAAAGAGATCATCCAGGCGATCCGTCTCACCAAGGAGTTCCCGGAGCGCGCCGGGAAGGAGCAGATCCTTACCGCGTACATGAATAACAACTACTACGGGTCGCGCGCATACGGGATCCAGGCGGCGGCCGTTGAGTACTTTGGAATCAGCGATCTTTCGCTCCTCACCCTTGGCCAGGCCGCGCTCCTTGCCGCGATCCCCCAGGCGCCAAGTGAGTACGATTTGCGCGTCGTTGCCGTGCGCAATGTGAACGGCATCCTTGAGGTGCCTCTCGACGCACCCGTTGCGCTCCGCCGAAACACCGTGCTGAACCTATTGAGAGACGCACGCAACGACGGAATCCCGCTCGAGGATCCAAATGTGACTGATGAAGCGATTGATGCAGCGCTCACCGAGTCAATCACCCTCATCGAACCGCCGCTGCGAAAGGTTCGTGCGCCACACTTCATCAACATTGTGCGCGAAGCGGCGGCAAGCATCGTCTGCCCAGATGATCCCGCCGTTTGCACCAAGCTCGATACCGATGGCTACAAGATCACGACCACCCTCGACTGGAGCATGCAGCAGAGCGCCGACAAGTGGGCGGCGGCTGTCCTCTCAGCGGACATCGTGGACTACAAGCCGTACCTAAGGAGCCTCGGGATTCCGAAGCCAACCGACTGGCTTAAGAAGATCCGAGGGTCAAACATTCACAACGCGGCAATCGCAACCATGGATGCGCGCACGGGCGACATCCTCGCCTACACCGGCTCGGCAAACTACTACGCCGAATCCACCTCGCCAGCCTTCCAGCCCCAGTACGACGTGCTGAAGGCATATCGACAACCAGGCTCCGCGATCAAGCCGATCATCTATGGCTACGCGCTTCAAGAGCGTTCGATCACACCGGCCACCCTCTTTATGGACGTCCCAGTTGACTTTGGGGAAGGGTGGACGCCTGGAGAATGGGACAACCTTGAGCGAGGTCCCGTTCGCATGCGTCATGCGCTGCAGGGATCGCTGAACATTCCAGCGGTCAAGACGGCACTCCGCGCTGGAGCTGATCGTATCTGGAACGACATGCGTAACGGGGTCTTTAAGTTCCTCGGTGACGACAACTACGCGGGCGCCTCCATCGCGATCGGCACCCTTGAATCCCGCTACGTTGATGTGCTCTCCGCCTACAGCGCACTCGCCAGCAAGGGTGACGCGGTGCCCAGGCGATATGTGCTTCGAATCGAAGATCGCAACGGAGAGCTGATCTGGAAGGCGTCAAGCCCAGAGAGTGAGCGCCGCAGCGTGATGGAACCCGCGGTGGCAGAGATTGTCACTGACATCATCGCCGCGAACACTGACCCATCACAAAACCCTGTGTGGGCCGCGCGTCGACTCATCGCTGAGAACGGCAAGCGACGACCTGCAACGATGAAGACAGGGACAACGGATCAGGCGAAAGACCTCGCCGCCTTCGGCTACCTTGCGGCACCATCGGACCCGAGCGCGCAACACCTTGTCACCGGGGTGTGGACGGGTAACTCTGACGCGTCGCCAACCACGGTTCTTTCGCTCTCGGCGGCGGGCGGTCTCTGGCAGTCGTACTTCACAGAGATTTCACGCAGCCTACCGATCGCACAATTCCCAGAGCCTGAGGGTGTCGAGAAGATCGTCATTGACGCCCATACGGGTGAACTCCCTGGCCCATGCACCACGATGACGATTGAGGAGTACTTCCTCCCGGGAACCGCTCCAACAACCGCGTGCAGCAGCTACCGCACGCTCGCGATTGACCAGGCAACCGGCCTCCTCTGGGATAGCGGATGCTCTGGACCGCAGATCAACAAGGAGTTTATGGATCTCAGCCTCCTTGAGAGCGAGTGGCCGACCTGGCAAGCTGCAAACATTGAGTGGGCCGAACGTGCACGACAAGGAATCAACGTTGAAGGCGGCGCAAAGCTCGGGAAGACAACCTACTTCTACGAGTCATATTGGCGGCCGCTGGGCAACACGTGGGGCGGCGAGATTGCCCCAACGCGCTCCTGCCTCTCCCCTCTTCCGCTCCCCTAAAGAAGGGCGATCGTCACTCCATCCCGACCAGGCGCATCTGCATCTCGCACCTCACGAACCTCAGGCAACTCCCTCAGGCGCCGTCGCACCGCATCTCGCAGAGCGCCTGTGCCCACGCCATGAATGATCTCGAGACGTTCGCCACCGGAGAGGAGCACCGCATCAATCCTTGACTCCAGTGCAGCGAGGGCATCTTCGACACGCGCACCACGCAGATCGAGCCGCGCCGTCGCATCAGCGGAGGCCTGCGGTCGAACCACAGCTGCTGGGCGCGGCGCCGCCTTCCCAAGGAGCGCTGCGATCTCGCGCTCTTCAACGGTGATGCGCATCCCACCGAGTGCAATGAGCAGCCTCCCTGCGCTCAGGCGCTCCACCACTTCGCCGCGCGCACCACTCTGAAGTCGCACGTCGTCGCCAGCCTGTACGGCCTCAACTCCCCGCTCTACTGGTGGGCCCTCACTATCGGGATCCGTGCCAGATGCCAGCGCCTCCGTGAGAGCCGCTTCTGCATCACGCACGGCAGGAGTGAGCGCTCCATCGCTAAGCGCAGTGCGCAGTCGTTGAACCTGCGCGAGAAGTTGCTCAGCTGACTCCTTCGCATCTACGCTGGCGCGCTGACGAGCGTCGCGCAACTCGTCCTCAGCACTCTTCCGCATCGCCACGGCCTGTTGGAGCGAATCATCCGCACGTTGCTGGAGTGCTTCAGCAACTCGCTGCGCCTCGCGAGCAGCCTCGCGTGCCGTTGCGGCAGCAGTGAGCGACGCATCAAGGGCAACCCCCTGATCGCTCCGCCGTGCCTGCCCCGCCTCCAACAGGTGGGCTGGAAGGCCGAGACGTTCGGCAATCGCAAATGCCTGCGAACCCCCTGGGGTGCCAACGACGAGTCGGTACGTTGGCCGCAGCGTTGCGAGATCAAATTCAACGGCGCCGTTGACAACTCCCTCCGTGACATGCGCGTACTGTTTCAACTCCGCATAGTGACTCGTTGCTAAGAGGCGCGTCCCACGACGTCGAAAGTCATCAATGATTGCCGCGGCTAGCGCCGCTCCTTCCGCGGGATCGGTGCCCGCTCCCGCTTCATCAAGAAGAATCAGATCGCCCGCCTCTGCCGCTCGATGGATGCGCAAGATCGAGGTCAGGTGTCCCGAGAAGGTGGAGAGGCTTTGCGCGATTGACTGGTCGTCACCGATATCTGCCCAGAGACCGCCCGTAGGCGGGATCCCCGAGC
>CAIZYO010000174.1 GCA_903937225.1 uncultured Chloroflexota bacterium
CAGCAGGGCGATCTACTGATGCACTACCCATACGAGAGTTTTGACGCGAGTGCCGAGCGACTCTTCCAGCAGGCAGCAGTCGACCCTGATGTCCTCTCCATCCGCTCCACGCTCTATAGGACGGGTGCAGTTTCAAGCATCCCCGGCCACCTGATCCAAGCGGCACGCGCAGGAAAAGAGGTGGTTGTGCTCGTGGAGTTGAAGGCGCGCTTTGATGAGGCGGCAAACATCGAGTGGGCGAGAAGGCTTGAAGAGGCGGGGGCACACGTCATCTACGGGATGAGCGGACTCAAGACGCACTGCAAGGCAACGCTGATCGCCCGAAGGGAGGGCGGGGAGATTCGCCGCTACGTGCACCTCTCCACCGGGAATTACAACCCTCGCACCGCTCGTCTCTATACGGACCTCTCCCTCTTTACGGTTGACCACGCGTTCGGGGCGGACCTCAGTGCACTCTTCAACTACTTGACCGGCCTCTCAAAGCACGCCGACTACCAGCGGCTCCTGGTTGCGCCCGCGCAGTTGCGTCACGCAATTCAACAGCGGATCAGCGCCGCTGTGGAAGACGCTGCTCGCGGTGGACGCCCATACATTGCGGCAAAGGTGAATGCCCTCGTAGACACCGAGATGATCGGCCTCCTCGATGACGCGGCGGCACGCGGCGTCACGATTGACCTGATCGTGCGCGGCATGTGTGGCCTCATTCCCGATCCAGATCGCCACGAAGGACGCCTCCACATCCGTTCGGTCATCGGTGAGTTCCTCGAGCACAGCCGCCTCTATCACTTCAACATTGCGGGTCGTGCGGAGTGGTTCGCCGGAAGTGCGGACCTTATGGATCGCAACCTTGATCGTCGCGTTGAGGTCCTCTTCCCACTATTGGACCCAACCTCAATCAGCCGCTGCGAAGAGGTGCTGCGCGTCCTCCTTGCCGACCGTCGCAACAGCTGGATCCTGCAGCCAGACGGCGCCTGGCTCCGCAAAGAAGAATTGGACCCTGAGGGCGCGAGCAGCTCCAGTTTCGCGGACTTCAAGCGGCTCGCGGTACAGGCTGCTGGAACTCTGCCACCTGAACCTACGCTCTAGCGCATGAACCGCGAACGAGAGCTTAAGTACGTCACGGGATCAACAGAGCCGCCCCCCCTCCCTCGCGGGTGGAGCCTCGGTCCAGAGCGCACGGTCGCCGAGCTCGTTGATACCTACCTTGATCATGCGGCGGCGTTGATCACGCGCGGCTGGGCGCTGCGGAGGCGCGAGACGGTCGGAGCGCCAACGCGATACACGCTGAAGCGCAACGCGCAGCAGGTGGGAGCGCTTCATCAGCGTGATGAGATTGAGCGAGAGGGCGATCAGATCCCCACCGAGATCGTCCACGAGATTGGCTCGCAGCTCGCATCAGAACTCCATGAGGTTGTAACGATGCGACAGCGGCGAAGGAGCTGGCCGCTCCAGCTCAATGGGAGCGTTGTCGCGGACCTCACGACGGACGAAATTCAGTCAGGCAACGCGCAATGGAGGGAGCTCGAAATTGAGTTCGTCCCGTCAGTGAGTGATGCAGACGCAACAGCAATGGCAACTGATCTGCAAGCGTTCTTTGCTGGTGATGAAACGCTTACGCCGAGCCATCAGTCAAAACTTGAGGCCGCTATCGCTGCGCTCTAACGAGGTCACCCAGTGCGCCGCGCCATGATGACCCGCCGAGCGCCTCAGCAATGATCACTCCTTCACGAATACCGCCACGATCAACTCGCAGATCTGTCACCCCTGTCTGCTGAAGCAGCGCCTCAAGAATGGAGAGCCCCGCGGGGAGGAGCCGCGCGCGTCGCTCTGAAATTGCATACGCGCTTGAGATCTCCGCTGCTGATAGTGAGGCGAGCCGCTCCCCCATCAACCGTAGATCAGCCGGCCGTACGGCGTGGGTCAGCAAGGTTTCTGGGACGAGTTTCAGGAGTCGCGTCGCGGTACCGCCAACGAGGACAAGTTGCGCGGCGTCTCCCGCTGGCAGGTGGCTAAAGGCAGTCTGGGCATGATCTCGAAGCGCGCGCCACTCGCGGAGCTTCGGCGGATCGGAATAGTTCACGCGCGTCATCAGGCGCGCCGAGCCGATTGAGAAGCCCTGGGCCACCGGAGCGCGACCCGGAACTAGGCGCACGATCTCTGTTGAGCCGCCGCCAATATCTCCAACGAGTAAGGGCTTCGAGCGATCATGCGCATGGATGAGACCGAGGACGGTGAGGAAGCCCTCTTCTTCGTGCTCAAGGACGATCGGCTCAAGTCCGAGTCGACTGCGAATCTCCTTGATCACGCTGGCGCGATCTTTTGCGCGGCGGAGTGGTTCCGTGGCAACCACTGTGAGTGAGTGCGCGCCGAGTCGGAGTGCTCGTGCGTGGAAACGGTCGAGTGCATCAATGACGTCACTCGTTGCCTTGCTGCCAATCTCTTCGCGCCGCTCAACGAGGCGACCCAACTCTGAAGGGATCGACTCGTCCGTGAGCGAGCCGAGGCGTACGCCGTCAGTCACTGCGACCAGCAGGTGGATGGAATTCGAGCCGATATCCGCGACCGCCCCAATTCGCGGAGGGGTGGCGATTACCGCCCGTTCACGTGGCCCCCCACGATTGGCGGCGGAGGTCCGAGAGGTGGAGCCGAGGGGAGTTCGTTTCACCCCGCCATCCTAGCGGGGCGCTACGATGTAACGAATAGCCAGGGGGAACCCTGGGAGGAGTTGGGAATGAGTGACGAAAAAGAGCCGGGTCGGGTAGAAAACGAGATCAACGAGATCCTCGCGCGCACGACGAGTGGCGCTGGCGCAACGCCTGCTCCGCAGGGGGCTCGTGACCCGCTCGACCGTGAGCTGCGACAGATCAAGGAGATCATCGTGCGAATGGGGAGCCTCACTGAAGCGGCAATCCGAGACGCACTCACCGCCCTCACCACGCATGACGCCGCGCTCGCCGAGAAGATCATCGTCAACGACCGCAACATCAATGCGATGCAACATGAGGTCATCAGCGTGATCACCACCACGATCGCGACACAGAGTCCGGTTGCGCGCGACCTGAGAAACCTTCTCACGATGAACCATGTTGCCTATGAGCTCGAGCGCATCGCCGATCACGCCTCTTCGGTGGCGAAAGTGGCGAAGCAGCTCGCCCCAGAGCCGGCCCTTCAGCGGTACCTGCACCTTCCAGAGATTGGCGAACTCGCAGCGGCGCAACTCCACGGCGTCCTCCTCGCACTTGTTGACGCTGATGCCGTGCGGGCCCGTGAAGTTGCGGTCAGCGACGACCAGATTGATGCGCTCTACCGCAAGTCCTTTGATGAGTGCGTCTCGCTTATGGAGGCCGATAAGAGCAACGTTGAGC
>CAIZYO010000175.1 GCA_903937225.1 uncultured Chloroflexota bacterium
ATCACCGTCCGGCGTCGCGATCTTCACCGTCAAGTCTTCGTCACCAGGAAGTCCGTACGTCCGCCGCAGCTCGTGAATGGGAACGTAGGGTCGGGCCTTTGCAATGCGGCGAATCTGCGCAGCGGTCGCCTGCTTCTGCTGTTGCTGTTGCTGCGGCGGGTTAACGACTGGCGCGTCGCTCATCCTGGAACCACGTACAGATCGCGGCCAGTGTTATTGAGTTGATCAACCGCGGAGTCGCCACAGAGAACGATGTCTTCAATGCGTGCCCCATTGAGGCCTTCCACGTAGATGCCAGGCTCAATGCTGAACGCGTGACCTGGGACCAGCAGTGTGCCGTTCCCCTTCACAATGTACGGATCTTCGTGCTCTTCAAGGCCGATTCCGTGACCAGTGCGATGGAAGAATCGCTCACCGAGTCCCGCTCCATCAATGACTGCACGTGCCGCTGCATCGACCGATTCGCAGCTCACTCCGGGCCGGACGTGATCGGTTGCCGCCTGATGCGCCCGCTTCAGCACCTCATAGCGGTGCAGGAAGTCGTCCGTTGGCGGAACGGCGCCGTTCGGTCCCGTGACCCAGATCGTTCGGGTGGTGTCGGATCCGTAGCCGCCGAACTGACCACCAATGTCGAGCACGATCGCGTCACCCGCGTCAATCACCTTTGATGATGCTTCGTGATGCGGTGAGGCGGAGTTTTTGCCAGAGCCAACAATTGCAAACGAGGCGACCTCATGGCCGGCACCCGTAAGGCGCTCGCGGACTTCGCGCGCCACATCGTTTTCGGTCCTGCCGACAAGCTTCCCGCTGGTGATCGCCTTCACGACGCTGTCCACTGCACGGCCAGCCGCGCGCAGGAGCGCCGACTCTTCAGCGGACTTCACGGAGCGCAGGCGACCGATCACCTCTGATGCGAGGCGGAGGGTAGGGCGTGCGCTTCCTGCGCCGAGCGCACTCTCAATGCGGAGAACGAAGGTTGCCCAGAGTCGATCGGAGAGCGCCACGCTGAGCGGCGTGCTTCCACCGCGTGCGCCCGCGCGGACTGCAGCTGCGACGAGCGCGAATGGATCATCAGTTTCTCCAAAAGGAACGGTGGCGACGGAGCCGCCGCGCATCGCTGGTGCATCACCCGCCATCCCCGCCTCAAGTCGCGGGACGATCAGGGTGGCTTCGCCGCGCGCTGGCACAACGAGCATGGTGAGTCGTTCAAGCGCGGGGGCGGCGTACCCAGTGAGATAACGCATGTCGGCGCCAAAGCCGATCAGCGCGGCGTCCGCACCCGCGTCGTTCACCGCATCGCGTGCAGCGACGAGCCGCGCGGCATACGCGGCGGGGCCAATGAGTCGCGCTTCGAGCGCGTGACCGGCGCCGAGTTCTGGAGTGGCGGCGGCGTAGGCGGCGCTGATCTCTGCAGCTCGATCACTCATTTCGTTGTGCCTCCACTTCCGCTCGGTGCCTCCAGGCTCCCCACAGCGGGGATCGGCAGGCCCAGTAACTCCGCGAGGATCGCATGTCCGCGCTCAAAGAGCGCGCGGTACGGCATCACGCGCAGCGCTCCCGCCTCCAGAAGCGCGGCTCGAAGCGCAGGGTCATCGTGTTGGGCGAGGGCGAGGGTGCGGCCGGCGCTGGCGGCGGCTCGAACCGCGGCTTCCGGTTCAAAGCCACGTGCTGTGGTGTCAATGGCGATGAGGTCGTGGTCGCTCAACGGCCCACGCACAACAAGCGCCTGTAGGTCACTGATGCCGTTGAGTGTCACCACCGCTGCGCCAAGGGTGCGACCCTGTCCAGCGAGTCTTGTTGCCCAGATCAGATCGTCAGCAAGGATGTAGAGGTGTGGCGCAACTAGCGCCGCGTCACTCAAGAGACCGTCCAGGTCTCCCCGGCGGCGAGGAGCTTCTGCAGGTCGACGGGACCCTTTGCGGCACGAGCCGCCTTCGCGCTCTCAACCTGCTCAACGAGAAGCTGGTCGTGAGTTGGTCGTGGCACGCGTCGGAAGACGCCAACCGGCACTGGGAAGTCGGGCCACCACATGCGGCTCAAGATCTGCGTGCGCGTCGCATCTTGATCTGTCTCGTCGTGCACCCAGAGATCTGCAACGCTGACGCCGTTCTCACCGATCGTCACCACTTCTGGCTGGAGCCCATTCAGTCGGATCCCTTTGTTCTTCTCCGCGCCGAAGATCATCGGCTCTCCGTGCTTCAAGACGAGCATGCGGTCTTCCTTGACGGACTTGTCGGTGAAGTCGCGCCATGCGCCGTCATTAAAGATGTTGCAGTTCTGCAGCACCTCCAAGAATGCTGCGCCGCTGTGTTCGCCAGCGCGATGCATCATCTCCTGCAAGTGCTCCGAGTGTGTGTCCACCGAGCGCGCAATAAAGCTCGCCTCAGCGGCTGCAACAAGGTTGAGTGGAATGATTGGCGTCTCAATGGTTCCCATCGGCGTGGACTTCGTCTTCTTCCCGATCGGCGACGTTGGGGACGCCTGGCCCTTGGTGAGGCCGTAGATGCGGTTGTTGAACATGATCATCTTCATGTCCACGTTGCGACGCATCGCGTGGATGAGGTGGTTGCCACCAATGGAGAGCGCGTCGCCATCGCCCGTGATCACCCAGACCATGAGGTCTGGCCGTGCACCCTTGAGGCCAGTTGCGATCGTGGCGGCGCGCCCGTGGATGGTGTGGAAGCCGAAGGTGTTCATGTAGTACGGCAGTCGGCCGGAGCAGCCGATCCCGGAGATGAAGACGATTTTCTCCTTCGCGACGCCAAAGTCTGGCATGGTCTTCTGCGTCTGGGCCAGAATCGAGTAGTCGCCGCAGCCTGGGCACCAGCGCACATCCTGATCGGACTCGAAGTCCTTCTTGGTCAAGACGGGGAGTTCACTCTGCGTCACTTGGACACCTCCACACTCTCACCGAGGAGCGACTCGGCCTTCGCTTCAATCTCACCGATCTGGAACGGCTTACCGCGCACCAGGTTGAATCCGACGATGTCCACGAGGTACTTCGCACGCAAGAGCATGCGCAGCTGCCCAAGGTTGAGCTCTGGCAGCAGCACGCGCTTGAAGTTGCCTAGGATCGCGCCGAGGTCCTCTGGGAGTGGGTTCAAGTAGCGAAGGTGCGCGTGGCTGACGCGCTTTCCGCGTTCGCGGAGGCGCTCAACAGCCGAGCGGATGGAGCCGTAGGTGGAACCCCAGCCGAGGATGAGGAGGTCGCCAGTTGGCTCCCCCCACACTTCAGTCGCCGGGATATCGCGCGCGACGCGCGCCACCTTCTCCGCGCGCAACAGCATCATGCGGTGGTGGTTATCTGGGTCGTAGCTGACCGTCCCCAACTCATCCAACTTCTCAAGTCCGCCAATGCGGTGCTCAAGGCCCTTGGTGCCAGGGACCGCCCACGGCCGCGCGAGCGTCTCAGGATCGCGCTGGTACGGACGGAAGCTCCCTGTCGATTCTGGTGCGTTCTTCACGGCAATCGAAGGCATGTCGCTAATCTGCGGGATCTTCCACGGCTCGGCCCCCGTCGCCAAGAAGGCGTCACTGAGGTAAACGACCGGCGTCATGTGCTTGAGTGCAATGCGCCACGCTTCAATGGCCATCGTGAAGCACTCGGCTGGCGTTGCCGGCGCAACCACCGGGATTGGCGAGTCGGAGTTCCTGCCGAACATGCTCATCAACAGATCGCCCTGCTCGGTCTTCGTTGGCATTCCCGTTGATGGGCCCGCGCGCTGCACATCCACCACCACCAGCGGAAGCTCCACCATCACCGCGAGGCCGAGCATTTCGGCCTTCAGCGCCATGCCTGGGCCAGAGGTTGTGGTCATACCCATCGCACCGCCGTACGCGGCGCCAACAGCTGCACCGATCGCCGCGATCTCGTCTTCTGACTGCACCGTCTTGATCCCCAGGTGTTTGTAGCCAGAGAGTTGATGGAGGATGTCAGACGCTGGGGTGATCGGGTAGCTGGCCAAGAAGAGGTCGCGCTCAGCGAGTTTCGCCGCCGTCACAAATCCGAGTGCAGTCGCTTCGTTTCCGGTGATGTTTCGATACGTC
>CAIZYO010000176.1 GCA_903937225.1 uncultured Chloroflexota bacterium
ATCGACGAGAGCAACGCGTGGGTCTACCTCGAGGGAGAGGAGCACGATGAAGAAGAGGGTGAAGAGCACGGGCATGGTGGGACTGATCCACACATCTGGCTCGACCCAAAGGGCGCGGCGATCTACGTGAATCGCATTGCCGCGCGAGTAGCAGCCGAACTTCCGGAGCGCGCGGCGGCAATTGAGTCAGCACGTGATGCAGGACTCGCTGAGGTCGCAGCCCTGGACGAAGAGTTGCGAGTCGGATTTACAGCGGTAGAGGCTTCCGCGCGCAAGATTGTCACGTTTCACGACGCATTCGGCTACTTCGCTCGCGCCTATGAGATTGAGATCGTTGGCGTTGCGGTCGAAGCACCTGGACAAGAGCCGAGTGCAAAGGAGATTGCAGCGTTGATTGACGCAATCAAGGCGGCTGGAGTGACGTCAGTCTTCAGTGAGGCGCAGTTTCCGTCAAAGGTCCTTGATCAGGTTGCGGCCGAAACTGGCGCAACCGTCCTTGGGAACCTCTACTCGGATGCGCTCGGTGACGCACCTGCGAACAGCTATCTTGGCGCGATGCGTGCAAATGCATCAGCGATCTTGGCTTCGTTCAAGTAGTGCGATGATGGTGCAATGAACGAACGCGTTGCACCATCAGTTCTCGAAGGCCGCACGCCCTCCTCGCATCCTGGGGGGCGTGCGGTCACTATCTCCAACATCACTGCAGGCTACGGCGAACGCGCCGCCATCAGCGACATCACCCTTGAGCTTGCTCAAGGCTCTCTCACCGCCATCTTTGGTCCGAACGGCGGCGGGAAGTCCACGCTGTTGAAGTGCATCGCTGGACTCATGCGTCCGTGGTCAGGAACGATTGAGGTGCTCGGCGCACCGGTCGGAGTCCACGCAGCGCGCGTTGCGTATGTCCCTCAGGCAGAACAGGTGGATTGGAGTTTTCCGATCGCCGTTGATGAGGTGGTGGCAATGGGGCGTACGCCACGGATTGGGCCGCTCGGCCGTGCTGGCGCCGCAGACCGTGCCGCAGTTGCGGAGGCGTTGGAACGCGTAGACATGGCAGACCTTGCATCGCGTCAGATCGGCGAACTCTCCGGAGGGCAGCGCCGACGGGTTTTCATTGCGCGCGCACTCGCCGCGGACCCTGAGATCTATCTGCTCGACGAACCTGTCACGGGAGTGGACCCTGTCACGCAGGAGAAGATCATGAACATCTTGGATGCCGAGGCGGCACGCGGTCGGACGGTGGTAGCAACCACGCACGACCTTGCCTGCGCCGCTCAACGGTTCCATGACGTGGTTGCGCTCGCTGGCAGGGTGGTGGCACACGGCCCAGCGCAACTCGTGCTCGATCGCGAAGTGCTGGAGAAGACGTACGGCGGTCACCTTGTCCCTCTTGCGGATGGAGGCGTTGTACTCCTTGATGACCCACACCACTCACACGGCAGCCACGAGGGTCACGAGTGAACCCGATCGACCTCCTCCTCGAGCCACTCGCCTACGACTTCTTCGTGCGCGCCCTCGTGGCGAGCGCGCTGGTTGGGGTGGCGTGCGCCGTGGTCGGCTCGTTCGTGGTGTTGAAAGGGATGAGCTTCATCGGCGACGCGGTGAGTCACGCAGCCTTCCCGGGCATCGTGATCGCCTACATGCTCGGGCTCCCAATCATCCTCGGTGGCGCAGTTGCTGCGATCGGCACAGCACTAGGGATTGGCGCACTGACGCGTCGATCTGGCCTTCGCGCGGACTCCATTATCGGCGTCCTCTTTGCGGGGATGTTCGCGCTTGGCGTTGCACTCTTCTCGTCAATTCCGAACTATGTCGGTGATCTCTTCGCATTCCTCTTCGGTGATGTGCTCGGCATCAGCGTGTCGGACATGGTCGCGCTGATCGTGCTTGTGGTTGCACTTCTTCTTGTGATTCGTGCGCTGTGGAAGGAGCTCCTCTTTGCAACGTTTGATCCGCTCGGTGCAGGGGCCGCAGGCCTCCCCGTACGTCGCCTTGACGATCTCCTTCTCATCTTGATCGCGGTGACAATCGTGATCAGCCTGCAAGCGGTCGGCATTGTCTTGGTAGTGGCCATGATCACAACCCCTGCGGCAACGGCGCAGTTGCTCGTCAAGCGATTCGGCCAGATGATTGGAGTCGCCGCGCTCATTGGTGTGACCGCTGCGGTCGCCGGACTCTACCTCAGTTATGCGCTGGATCTTGCATCTGGGGCGGCAATCGTCTTGTTTGAAACTGCGCTCTTCTTGGTTGTCCTACTTGTCACGTCACTGCGCGGACGACGCACTGCCTAAGTAGCTGCCGCCGAGTTAGCGAAGGCCAGCGAAGAGGTCTTCCTCCGGCAGGGTTGGCGCTACGTTCAGTCGATGGGCAATGAGTCGGTACTGCTCCCGCGCACCGAGCGCAATCTGATCCTCTTCACTCAGCATTAGCAGTGGGCCATCCGGCTTGATCTGCGTTGCGTGCGCCTGGATTGCACGTCGTTTTGCAGCGAGGTGTTTGCGGATGTCAATGCGTGTGGTGATGATCTCGTCTGGGCAGGCCATGGCGGCGCGCCACGTGCGCCACTTCTCTAGATCTTCTGGTGTTGCATCTTTCGGCTCACTCCACCACGACTCAATCCCACGCGATTCAAGGAGTGCGAGTACTGCGTCGCGTTGCGAATCTGGGATGCGAGTTTCGTAGAGTTTCTTCGGCGCCCACGCTGGCCCCGCTTCTGGTCGCCACGCTGGATCACCCGCCACCTCCCATGCACGACGCGCGATCTTGGCGGCGGCGATGTGGTCTGGGTGTCCATATCCACCAAAGTCGTCGTACGTGGCAAGCACGTCAGGTCGCGCGCTGCGAATTAGGCGCACCAGTGGTTCGGTTGTTGCGTCGAGATCGGTGCTGACGTGTTGGTGGAAGGAGCGTGGATCGGCATTCTCTTCACTCCCCTCCATCCCTGAATCGCGGTAGCCGAGGTTCTCCCATCGCTGTACACCGAGCGCGTGCATCGCCGCGGCAATCTCGCCCATCCGTGTTTCACCGAGCCGTTCGTGCTCTTCAGGCGTATCGCGCTCTGGGATCACGATCTCACCAAGCTCGCCGCGCGTGCCCGTGACAACGATCACGTCGGTCGACTCGCCGCGCGCGGCGGCGTGCGTCGCCGCATAGTGCGCCAAGGTGCCACCCATGCTGATC
>CAIZYO010000177.1 GCA_903937225.1 uncultured Chloroflexota bacterium
CTCCGCCAACGACCAGCGCGATCAGAAGTCCTGCAAGGAGCGTGTATGAACCTTGTGCCGCGCCGATCACGGCGCTATCTGCGACGTGAACTGGGAGCACTATCGCGCAGACGAACGGGCGCGCACGGTGCGGCGCTTCGGTCGCGTTGGTCGATTTGGTCGATTTGGTCGCGTGTCGTCGCGCCAGGTGCGATACGCAATCACAACTGCGGCCACGGTAGAGACGGCGAGGCCGCCGAGCAGCAAAGCGACGGGGGCGCCACCGAGGTCAACAACGTTTGCAGGGATTGCAGCAAGCCCAGCGGTCGTCAGGCCGACAGAGATCCAGGCGCGACCAATAAACGCGTGCGATGCATCCCACGACTTCTCGCTCTCAAGCGTCCATGGGAGGCGCACGCCAATGGTGTAGTTCTGCTTGATCTGCGGCATGACGTAACCGAGAAGTGCGAAGAAGGCGCCGAGCGCGATCGGTGCCGCGTGGTCAAGTCGCGCCGCCTCGCCGAATCCGGAATTGATGATTGCTGACTGTGTGACAGCGAAGAGGAGGACGAGCCCCATCGCCACGTACCCGATCGCCTCTGCACTGCGCACAATGTTCGCGCGCTTTGGATCGAGCTTGATCGCGAGTAGGATCAGCGCCGAAGTCAGCGCAAAGACCGCAGGGAGGATAAAGAGCGCCTCGCGTCCGGCGAATCCATCCGCCACGCCGTTGATATCCCAATGGATCGCTAACTGCGCGTTGGCAGGGAGCGTCTGGAAGGCGTAGAGCGTGAAGAAGCCAGTGGCGGCGAGCGCAACGGTGGAGACAACCCGGGCGACGGGATTCATTAGAGCGCCTTGACTTCGGAGACCACCTGCGACAGTACGCTCTTCGCATCACCGAAGAGCATGGAGGTCTTCTCCAAGTAGAAGAGCTCGTTCTCAATGCCCGCAAATCCGGTCGCCATACCGCGCTTCACCACGATCACCTGCTCGGCGTCCTGCACGTTCAGGATCGGCATGCCGTAGATCGGCGATGCAGGGTCCGTCTTTGCTGCAGGGTTCGTGACGTCATTTGCGCCGATGACAAGCGCAACGTCACACGCGTGGAACTCTTCGTTGATCTCGTCAAGGTCGAAGAGGTGATCGTATGGGACGTTCGCCTCAGCGAGGAGCACATTCATGTGTCCTGGCATTCGACCGGCAACTGGATGGATCGCGAAGCGAACGCGTCCGCCGCGCTTCTCAATGAGTTCCGCAAGCTCGCGCACCGCGTGTTGCGCCTGTGCGACCGCCATTCCGTAGCCAGGGATGATGATGACGTTACGCGCGTATCCAATCCTCATAGCGGCGTCTTCTGCGCTGACCGACCGGGTGGTCAGCCCTTCGGAACTCTTTGTGGAGGCTGCCGCCACCTCTCCACCGAATGCACCGAAGAGCACGTTCGCGAAGCTGCGATTCATCGCCTTCGACATCAGGATGGAGAGGATGAAGCCGCTCGCTCCGTCGAGTGCTCCGGCCACGATCAGGACGTTGTTGCCGATCGCAAAGCCGGTCGCGCTTGCGGCGAGGCCCGCGTAGGAATTCAACAGCGAGACGACAACCGGCATGTCCGCGCCGCCGATTGGGAGCACGAGTGTCACGCCGATCACGAGCGCGAGGACGGTCATGAGGCCGAAGAGGAGAATCCCGTTGTCGCCGCTCGCCGCGGGGCCGCCCGACTGTGTGGCGACCAGGTAGATCCAGAGTCCAATGGCGCCAACGAAGATCGCCGCATTGATGATCTTCTGACCTGGGAAGGTGATCGGTCGACCAGAGATGAAGCCCTGCAACTTGCCGAACGCCATGAAGGAGCCGGTGATTGTGAGGGCGCCGAAGACCGTCTCAAAGCCGAGCGCGACCATCTTGATGACGCCAGGTCCGCCCGGCACATCACGGTAGTGAAGGAATTCGGCGATCCCCACGAGAGTGACGGCGAGCGCGCCGAACATGTGGCTGATGGCGATGCGCTGCGGCATGGCGGTCATTGGAACGAGGAGTCCCATCGGCAGGCCGATCGCCGTGCCGATCACGAGTCCGATGATGATCAGGTCGTAGCTGATGATCTGGTGGTTGAGGAGCGTGCCGATGACTGCGAGGAGCATGCCCATCGCGGCGAGCTGCATGCCGCGTCGCGCCGTATCTGGCTTGGTGAGGCCGCGAAGGCCGAGGATGAACGCCGCCGAAGCGGCAATGTAGGCGACCTGGACGAAGAGTGCGCCGATCTCCGGGTTCACTTTGGCGCCTCCGTCTTCTTGAACATCTTGAGCATGCGGTCGGTGATCACGAATCCGCCAACCACGTTGATGGTGGCCGCGGCAACGGCGACCGCGCCCATGACGTTGATGTAGAAGGGTCGCTCAGCACCAGCGATCACCAGGCTCGCAACCAGGCTGATCGCAGAGATTGCGTTCGTTGCCGCCATCAGTGGCGTGTGCAGGAGCGGCGGCACCTTGGTGATGATCTGGTAGCCGGTGAATGCAGCGAGGAGGAAGACGTACACCTCGACGATCTGCGCGTCCACCAGCGTCCCACCCGCCGTGCCGCTTGCAGCCGTGGTCGATGGGCCGCTCACAAGCGTGATGGCGACAGTGGCCACTCCGAGTGCGGTTGCAATCACACTGAACATCTCAATGCTCCTATCGCTTCACAGGTTCGCCGGCGTTTGTGACGAGCATGGGGCCCGTCACCTCATCTGCCGCATCAATCTTCAGTGCGCCACCCTCTGCCGTGAGGTGGGTGATCAGCGTACGCACGTTCGTCGAGAACATCTGTGAAGCGTGCAGTGGCACGCTTGCGGGGATGTTTGCTGCGCCGATCAGCTGCACGCCGTGCTTAACCACGGTCTCGCCAGCGACAACACCTTCAACATTCCCTCCCGATTCAGCGGCAAGGTCTACCACAACGGAGCCTGCACGCATGGTGGCGAGCATTGCGTCGGTGACAAGGATTGGCGCATTACGACCAGGGATCAGGGCCGTGGTGATCACGAGATCCTGACTGCTAATGTGCGCGGCGATGATTGCGGCGTTCTGTGCCGTCTCGTCTTCCGTCTGCGCGCGCGCATATCCGCCGGTCCCCTCTGCCTTCGCCGCGGGTTCTACGAACTGCGCGCCGAGCGAGCGCACCTGCTCGCCTGCAGCACCGCGCACGTCAAACGCTGAGACAACGGCGCCGAGTCGACGCGCCGTTGCAATCGCCTGCAGCCCTGCAACGCCCGCACCCATGATGAACGCCTTCGCCGGCGCAATGGATCCTGCTGCGGTGGTGAGCATGGGGAGGAACTTGTCGAGCGCGGCGGCACCGATCAGCGCCGCCTTGTATCCAGCCACGCCGCTCTGCGAAGAGAGGACGTCCATGGATTGCGCGCGAGTGATGCGCGGCACAAGCTCCAGCGCGAGTGCGGTGATCTTGGCGCTCGCGAGCGCTGAGAGGATCTCTTCGTTTGCGCCCGGGGTGAGGAGGGCGATGAGCGTGCAGCCTTTCGGGAGGGCGGCGACTTCTTCTGCGCTTGGCTTTCGCACCTTCGCCACCACGTCAGGCGCAGCGGCGGCGAGCGCCGCGGCATCCGCGACAAGGGTCACTCCCGCCTTCTCATACGCGGCATCCAGGAAGCCTGCGGCGCTACCCGCGCCGCGCTCGACAACGACCTGATGCCCCGCGGCGATGATCTTGGCGGCTGCGTCTGGGACGAGCGCCACGCGGCGCTCGCCAGGGAGTCGCTCGCGGAGAATCCCGATCTTCATAGCGGTAATCCTATCGCCCCCTCTGATTTAGGCAGGAAGGTACGGCCGATACGCAGGACTCCACATCGCCGCGTCCACCAGTTCTGCAATGCGCTCCTCGGGGACGGCGGGCGCCCACCCGCCCTTAACCCCCGCGCGAACCACCGCGATCGCGATGTTTCGGCTGATTGAGTGGAGTTGTGCGAGGGGCGGGTAGATGGAGTCACGACCCGGCGGGGTGAGTGCGGCAAGGTGCTCCGCCGCCACAAGGAAGGCCTCGTCCGGAATCTTGTTGAGCCGACCCGCGATCGCGGCAAGGCCAACGCCCGGGAAGATGTAGACATTGTTCGCCTGGCTGATTGGGTGCGTCGCACCACCAGCGGTGACGGGCGCAAACGGTGAGCCAGTTGCAACGAGTGCACGTCCGCCACTCCAGTTAAGGATCTGCTCTGGCGTTGCCTCTGCGCATGACGTTGGATTCGAGAGCGGCCAGATCAAGGGTGACGGCGCGGCGGCCGACACAGCACGGATCGCCGCTTCGGTGAACGCGCTCGCCTGACCGCTCGTCCCAATGAGCGCGGTGGGTGCGATCAGCGTCACGATCTCTTCAAGCGTTGGCGCTGAGCTCAGCGTGTGTAGCTTGAGCGCCTGGAACGTTTCGCTGCTGATGGCGAGCTCGCTCTTGCCGTCGGTCAGATCAGTTCGACCTTCGTGCACGATCCCCTTTGAATCCATCGCAATAATTGCGCGCGCGCGTTCACTCTCGCTCGCCCCCGCGCTCTCAAGGTGTTTCCGCAGCAGTCTGGCAATGCCGAGAGTTGCAGCACCCGCTCCGTAGAAGAGGAAGCGTTGATCACTCATGCGCGTACTCCCTGATCCACCACCAGCGTTCACCGCGGCAATCAGGCCCGCGAGCGCAACGGCACCCGTCCCCTGAATATCGTCGTTAAATGAAGGGACGCTGTTGCGGTAACGCTCAAGGATTTTGATCGCGTTCTCTTGCTTGAAATCTTCCCACTGGATCACGCAGCCAGGTAGCGCCGTCGCTACCGCCTCAACAAATGATTCAATGAATGCGTCGTACGCGGCGCCGCGGAGGCGCGGCTTGCGCCACCCCAAATACGCAGGGTCGCTGAGCAGTTCTTGGTTATCCGTCCCCACATCGAGTGAGACGGGGAGCGCCCATGACGGTTGAATTCCAGCGGCGGCGGTATAGAGCGAAAGCTTGCCGATCGGAATGCCCATCCCTCCAACGCCAAGATCGCCAAGTCCAAGGATGCGTTCGTTATCTGTCACCACGATCAGCCGCGTCTCTCCGCCGCCTGCCGCATTGTGGAGGAGCTCAGGAATTCGACTCTGATCATCTGGTGTCACCCATGCACCGCGGGCGCGCCGCCAGATTTGACTCCAACGCTTGCACGCCTCACCAACCGTTGGCGTGTACACAACTGGGAGGAACTCCTCCATGTTTTCTGCGAGCAACCGGTAGAAGAGCGTCTCATTTCGATCCTGCAGCGCGGCAAGACCGATGTAGCGCTCAAGTGGATCCTGCTTCCGGCGAATCTTCTGCAACTCGACGGCGACCTGCTCTTCAAGCGTAAGGACGGTTGCAGGGAGGAGTCCGTCGAGCCCAAGGAGTCGGCGCTCATCCTTGGTAAACGCCGTGTCCTTATTCAACGTGGGGCGGCTCAACAGCGCCTTGCCACGCTCCTTTACGGCGATCGGAGGGAGGGGTGTGCTCATAGGAGGGACAGGATAGCCGCGCGGCGGGTGTAAAGTCTGAGCATGGCTGCGACGATCCTCGTTGTTGAAGACGATCCCGCCGTCTCCCTCGCGCTCGAAGTGGCGTTGAAGGGGGAGGGGTATACCGCGCTGCTCGCGGCAACCGGCGATAAAGGCCTGGAGATTGGCCTTGCGCAGGCACCAGACCTGCTCATCCTTGATGTCCGCCTTCCAGGAATCGATGGGTTTGAGCTGCTGCGTCGACTCCGCGCGGGAGGCTCAAAGGCACCCGTGATCATCCTCACGGCGCGAGACGAAGAGGTGGATACGATCCTCGGGCTTGAGCTCGGCGCGGATGACTATATGACGAAGCCCTTCCGCGTCCGAGAACTGCTCAGCCGTGTGAAGTCCCAGTTGCGACGGGCATACGGCGACCTCGCGGACGCGCTCGGCGGGCGGATCATCCGCGCCGACGAGCTCCTTATTGACCTTGAGCGCAGGCGGGTGAGCCGTGCGGGGAAGAAGATTGCCCTCACGCCAACCGAGTTTGAAATCCTGCGACTCCTTGCGGAGAAGCCAGGGCGCGTCTTCAGCCGACGCGACCTTCTCGAGCGAGTGCGCGACTACGACGCGGCGATCAGTGGCGATGAGAAGACGATCAATGTGCATGTGAGCCACCTCCGCGACAAGATTGAAGTTGATCCTTCAAATCCTCGCTTTGTCAGCACCGTGCGTGGCGTTGGCTACGCCTTTGCGGATCGGAGTGACCGCGGCGAGCGGAGCGGATCCTGAGCTCCATCTACACGCGTCTCTATAGCCTTCCGCCCCGAGGCCTGCGCGCGCGACTCACCGCCGCCTTTCTCGGGATCTTGGCGGTTGCACTCACGCTCTCCGGCCTCCTTGTTATTGACCGCGTCAGCAGCGAACTCCAGTCACAAGAGTTCGCGTCCCTGCAAGTGCGCCGAATGGCCGTCTCAAGCGCAGCGCGCAGCATTGCGATCGCCGCCGCGTCCGATGGGAGCGTGGTAACTAAATCAGGCACGCTAAATCCACTTGTTCAAGAACGATTCTTGCTACAAGATCCTGAACTGCAAGGGCTCGCCACCGTCATCGCCCGTGCCGATGTGCGCTTGCGGTTTGGAACGTGGGATGAAGCGCAGCAGAAGTTCGCCCCTCTCGAAGGCTCCACGTTCACCATTGACTCTTCTGGCGTTGAGGCGGCTGCGGGTGAGCGACGTGATCCGATTGAGAGCGGCTCGGAGATTGTGCTCCTTGGCGGAACCGAGGTGCTCGCGGCGGTTGAGGTGACGCTGGAGCAGCCACTCTCGACGCGCGCGACGCGCATTGCACAGGTCACTGGCGCAATCACGCTCGTCGGACTTCTTGCACTCGGTGCAACGATCCTCTTTGCCACACTTGCCGCGCGCCGATTTGCAAAGCCAGTACGACTCTTGTCGGAGACGGCGAGTGCGATCGGTGATGGTGATCTCTCTGCGCGCGTCCCTACTGGGCCAGAGGTTGCCGCCAACATTGAGATGGAGGCCCTACTTGAAGGATTCAATCGCATGGCGAGCCGCCTTGAAACCACCGTGGGCGCGCTGAAGCGTGAGCGGGATCGCGGTCAAGAGCATCTCGCCGATGTCTCGCATGAGTTGCGAACACCGCTGGCGGCGCTTCGCGCATTTGTTGATCTTCTTGACGAAGGCGGGACCACAGACCCAGCAACGCGGAAGCGTCTGTTAAGTGAAGCGGGGCGCCAACTCGAGCGCATGGATGCACTCACCGCCAACATCCTTGAGCTCTCACGGTTTGATGCAGGGATTGCTCGACCAGAGTTTGCGGAGACCGACCTTCGTTCGAGTGTCAGTGCCGCGATTGAACAGGCGGCGGCGGGGGCGCGTCGTCGTGGTGTCGCACTGGACGAGCGGCTCCCAGCGCGGCGCGTGGTGATTCGACACGACGCGACGCTTGTGGGTCAGGCGGTGGCAAACCTGGTTGGGAACGCGCTGAAGTTCACACCAAAGGGTGGGAGTGTCTCCGTTGCGGTGCGACCGCTCGCAACCGGCGCCGCAACGATCACCGTCAGTGACACCGGAGTTGGCATCGCCGCAGAAGAGTTGCCTCGCATCTTTGATCGCTTCTATCGGGGCACGGAGGGACTTGCCGCATCACGAAAGGAGACGCGCGCCTCTGGATCAGGCCTCGGACTCGCAATCGTGAAGTCAATCGTGGACATGCACGCCGGTCGCATTGTTGTTGAGAGTCTCCCTGGGAGTGGGACAAGCTTCACCCTGACGCTCCCCGCCGATCCGCTCGCAGACGCGGATAGTGCGGTGGAGCCAACTCCCGCCACACAACCCGCCGCTACCTTAATCAGCGTTGGACGTCGCGCAGCGGCGCTCCTCGGTGAGGTTGCGAAAACTTCACTTCGTCTACGGCGTGTTCTTCGCGCGGATACGACATCCTCTACGCTGAGTGAGCCGCCTGCGCCTGATCGCGCACTGCCAACCACAAAGGAGAAGACGTGAGCGAAACCCGAAAGCCAATCTCTCGACGCAGCGCGCGCCCGATCCGATTTGAGCCAGAGCGCTCCGAGTGGCAGCCGTGGCTTGAGAACCTGGATGACGGTGTTCCAAAGGCGAGCGCAGTCGCCGACGTGCAGGAGCCATCCGCGACAGAACCGCGAACGGGCCTGACTGGGCGTGCAACCGCCGGACTCCTCGCCCTCTCAATCATCTTCGGGGCGGCTGGCGGCGCTGGTGCAACCTATTTTGTCCTCGGTGGAGCTCAAGGGAACGGCGACATCGTGACGCAGATCCGTCAGACGCTCACTTCTGAACAGTCAGCGATCGTCAACGTTGCAGAGCGAGTCTCCCCTGCCATCGTCACGCTTGAAGTGACCGCAGTGGCAGGCGAATCTGTTGGATCAGGGGTGATCTACTCCGCAGATGGATGGATCGTCACCAATCGCCACGTGGTTGAGGACGCAACCAGCATCACCGTCAACCTCAAAGATGGGCGTGATTTTATTGGCACCATCTACGGCATTGACACGTTGACCGACCTTGCCATCGTGAAGGTGGAGGCCACCGATCTCTCCGCCGCAACGCTCGGACGTTCGCGAGACATCCAGGTGGGGCAGACCGCAATCGCCATGGGTTCCCCCCTTGGTGTCTACACCAACTCTGTGACTGCGGGAATCATCTCCGCGCTTGGTCGACAGATCACCACTGAATCTGGGCGACTCGATGGGCTCCTGCAGACAGATGCCGCAATCAACCCTGGCAATTCTGGTGGAGCACTCGTTGACTCCAGCGGCGCGGTCATCGGTATCAATACGGCAATCTCCAATGAAGGCGCTGGAATCGGTTTTGCGATCCCAATTGATATTGCTCGACCGATCATGGAGCAGGCGCTCGCCGGCGTGCCGCTGTCGCGCCCGTGGATTGGAATTCGCTACGCGTCACTTGATCGGCGCTCGGCGGCGCAGAACAACCTGCCGGTCTTCCAAGGAGCGTGGCTCTCACCGGGAACCGAACCTGCGGTTGTGCCTGGGAGTCCTGCTGAGGCGGCCGGATTTGCCGACGGCGACATTGTGGTGAAGGTTGAGGGGGTGGCGATTGATGAGCTGCACCCGTTGCAGGATCTCCTCGTCCAGTACTCACCTGGCACTACGATCGTCCTTGATGTGTTGCGTGGCGAGAGCGTCATTCAGCTCTCCGTCACGTTGGGGACGCGACCGAACCAGTAGGGGCAACGCTAGTCGTCGAGGCTCCCATCGTTCGCAATGCGCCCTTCGCGCATGAGGCGCTCACGAACGGCACCGACGAGATAGAGCGAACCGGCAACAACAACTGCACCGCGCGTGCTGGCCGCACTGTCGAGTGCCTCCACGGGATTCGCTGCGTCACTGACCTGTGCACCGAGTCCCGCTGCGCGTGCGGCGGCGGTGAGGTCATCAACTGACGCGGAGCGCGCGTCACCAACACTGGTGCAGATCACGGTCGCTTCTTTGAGAGCCGGTACCTGTGCGAGCGCACGGAAGATCTCAGGAATCGACTTGTCTGACATCGCGGCGATCACGAGCGTCAACGGCGTCACTCCCGCCGTTCCATCTGCGTCCTGCAGGAACGGTGCAAGATCTCGGATTCCGGATGCGAGTGACGCAGCCCCATCTTCATTGTGCGCGCCGTCCAAGAGTAGGTCGCGCGAATCCGGCGCTCCAAATGGTTGACGAATCAACTCCATGCGTCCGGGCCACTGCACTGCGGCAAACCCTTCTCGAATCGCCGCGTCGCTCACCCTGGCCACTCCCGCGTCGCTCATCGCGTCCAGTGTCGCAAGCGCAACCGCTGCGTTGTCTCCCTGGTGTTGACCGAGGAGTCCAACCTGCACCAGTCCGAGGCGCGGGAGTTCCACCTCAATCCCGTCGCGACCGCGCGGGCGAACCGCACCGCGCACCGCCTCAGTGAGCACGGCACCAACGTTGCGTGCTCGCTCACGTATGACGTGCAGCGCACCGCCGCGTTCACTCGCTCCGGTGACCGCGCGATCGGCTGGCATGATGATCGCCGCCTTCTCCTTGGCGATCAGTTCGATCGTGTCGCCGAGATACTCCTGATGATCGAGTCCAACATTCGTCACCACCGCCACGCCGCCGTCCCAGGCGTGCATGGCGTCTAGGCGGCCGCCGAGTCCAACCTCAACCACCGCTCGGTCAATGCCAGCAGTACGAAACCCATCAAAGACGACCCCCGCAAGCAGCTCAAACTCTGTCACTGGGCCAACGGCGCTCTCCACCTGATCCGCGGCGCTTAGCGCGCGCTCCACCGCCGCCGCGAACGGGAGTGGGGCGAGCGGCTCGCCGTTGATCCGGATGCGTTCGCGGTACGAGATGAGGTGCGGCTTCGGCGTGCTGCCATGCCGCACACCCCCTGCACTGAGTGCGGCAGAGACGAGAGCGCTGACGCTCCCCTTCCCATTTGTACCAGCGATGAGCGCGCCACGCACGCCGCGCTCGGGGTGTCCGAGGGCCTCAAGGAGCGCAACGGAGCGCTCGAGCCCAAGTCGGACGCCGAAGCGGCCACGCGCGCCGATTGCAATCTGTGCCGCCGCCCACGCCTCTGGGCCGCGACCTTCTGCGATGGCGGTGCGCATGCGCTCGCGTGCCGATTCAACCTCGCGCCGTAGCGCATCAACGACGGCGGGTTCGGACGGAAACTCTGGCATTTGCTGAGCGTAGCGGTGAAACTGCTCTGCGTGCCACAATCAGGGACATGGCAGGGTTCAATCGACCCGGATCGCAACCGCCACGGCGCCGCGGTCTCTTCGGCAACCGCAGTGACAGTCGCCGCGGCGCTCGCCAGCCAATCCGACGAGTTGATTCAGCTGCGCCAACGCGCGCAGCAGTCTCCTACACATCACAACGTGCACCTCAACGTGGCGGCGGTTCGTTTGGCCGCGCGATCACTACGTTGATCACGCGACTCGTAGGGCTCGGAGCAGTTGCGATCTTGATTGTGGCGGCTGTTCTTGGCGTGCGTCTGGTGATCTCGCTCGGCGAACCCACGCAGAGCGCCACGCCGAGCGGCGCAGTCCCATCCGCCTCCGCGGGCCAGCCACTGATCGTTGCACCAGACCCCGCAACCGTTGCAACCGCCACCATCACCGTCAGAGGCTCACTCCCCGATGATCTCCTCGGGCTGAGTAACGCGCTCCTACGCATCAACGTTCTTGGTGCAGATGGGTCGCAGCGCGTTGGCGCAGAGATTGAACTGCCGCGCACGCCTGGGTTTGAGGTAAACAGTATCCCCCTGACTGAAGGCACGAACACGATCACCGCTGTGGTTGTGGTTGACGGCGTGGAGAAGACACCGAGTGCTGGGATCAGTGTCACGCGTGACAACACAGCGCCACTCGTTGAGATCACGTCGCCCACACCCGGACAGTTGGTAAGTGGAGCAGAGGTGACCGTACGTGGCACGAGTGAGGCGGGTGTTGAAATTCAGTTGCGAAACGATACGTCAGGCCTCACTACGTCTGGCACGTCCAATGAGAGTGGTAACTACGCGGTGAACATCTCGCTCCGCGATGGAGTGAATCTCCTCACCGTGGTGGCGACTGACGCAGTGGGGAATAGTTCGCGCACGAGTGTGGAGATCACCACGAACGCCTCAGTTGGCCGCGTCATCGTGGTAGCCAACCCGGCAACGATCTTCTTGAACAAGTCGCCGAAGGCGTTCCGCATCACCGCAACCGCAACGGATTCCACTGGCGCAACTGTTTCAGGGGCTACGGTCTGCATGATGATCACCGCACCAGGTCTTGCGCCGATCTCACTCCCTTGCACGATATCCGATTCAAACGGTCGCGCGATCGGTGAGTACACGTTCCCGGAGAATTACGACACGGAGGGGCGAGGGCTGATCCTTGTGACCTACACCCTTCCGCAGGGTGATCCACTTGAAGCGACCACGGCGTTCACCGTGAAGAAGAAGCCATAGTGGACGGCGCACACCTCGCGTGGCAGTGCCCGTCATGCGGCGCGCTGCAAGAGGAGACGGGTCGGTGCTGGGTCTGCCAAGCACCAACCACCGCGTGCGGAACCTGCCGACATCTCCGTCGCGCCGTCGTGGGGAAGATCAGTTACTGCGGCATCGACAAGAAGAAGAAGCTGATTGCAGAGAGTGATGTGCGGCCATGCTGGACGGCACCTGTGGAGTTGCAGCGTGCCGCAAGTCATGGGCGTCGCGTTGATGGTGCAGATGTGCGCCTTCCGCGACTCAGTTGGGCGAGTGGTGGCCTCTGGGAAGGACTTGAGGCGTAACCCTACGGACAGCCGGCGAGTGGCGTACCGAACGGGCTCGTAGAGACGATCGTCACGACGCTTCCGCTCGGGACCAAGACTCCCGCCGCTGGTGAAATCACATCAACAATCTCGGTTGCGTCGAGCGCGGCTGACGCTGAGTCAAGCGTGAGTCCCACCGCCTCCAGCATGAGCGATGCCTCACCGACAGCGATGCAGCGCAACACTGGCACCGCGGTATCTGCAACGCCGGACGGGGAGGCGCTCGCACCTGGCGATGGCTCAGGCCCGAGCGAGACCACAAGATCAACGCGACTCCCATTCGCCACCTGGAGTCCCGCCCGCGGATTCTGCTGCAGCACGCTCCCGAGCGGAGCATCTGGAGACCAGGCGGAGATCACCTGACCGAGCCGTAAGTTGGCGGCGCGGAGTCGCTTGGTCGCCTCCTCCTCCGTGGTGCCGAGCAGATCTGGGACGACCGCCAGTCCGCTCCCCGCCACCACGCGCACTTCGATCACGCTATCGAGCGGAACGAGCGTTGAAGGGTCTGGCGACTGCGAGAGGATGGTGTCCACGGGGAGCGACTCGGAGGTGACACGCTCGGTCACCTTGATGCGCAGCCCGAGCTGTTCGGCAATGGGGATCGCCTCTGCGAGCGTGAGTGAGGTGATTGGCGGCACCTTGACGTTGTCGTCTGGCCCAGCACCCGCGTTGATGAGGCGCAACCCGAAGATCACCGCGGCGAGCAGTACAAGGACCGTCACCGCAACGCCAGCGATCGTCAGCAGTGTGGTGCGCAGCGGCATCGCCTCTTCATCGTCATACCGAGCACTCTCATCGAATGGATCGGCTGGCATCTCTGGCTCACCTGGTCCCGCCTCCCCCGCAACACGCGCCACGCGCGTCCCAGCGAGTGCGCGCGGCGCCCCTGCCGCGGGGCCAACCGCTCGCGGCGGAATTGATGTTCGTCCAACCTTGACCACATATGACTCCAGCGCGTCTGCAACGAGCGTGGCGCTCTGTGTTCGCTTCGCTGGATTGACAGCGAGCAGCTTCACGGTGATTGATTCAAGCTCCTCTGGGATGTCGGGACGCAGCGTGCGCGGTGATGGGACTGCATCATCTGCACCGCGCAGCGCCGGTCGTCGGCCCGTGAGCAGCTCAAAGAGGACAACGCCGAGCCCGTAAAGATCTGATGACGACGTGGCGGGCGCACCAGCGGCAACCTCCGGCGCAACATAGTGCGCGGTCCCGGCAGGCGATGTAGATCCTTTCGTACCGGTAGGAAGCCCATCTTCAAGAATTGCGTGTGCAATTCCGAAGTCTGCAATCTGCGCGCGACCTTCGCGTCCAATCAGAATGTTCCGAGATGAAACGTCGCGATGAATAATGCCGCGCTGATGCGCCGCTGCTAAGCCACGAGCAATCTGTGCCGCAATTGCGGCGGCGCGGCGGGGAACGAGTGGCCCAACGCGTCGCAGCATTGAGGCGAGATCTTCCCCGTCAACGAACTCCATAATGATCGCTGGCGCATCGCCCTCGGGCGTCACGTCGAAGACGGCGGCAACGTTTGGGTGCGCAATGATTGCGGCGGCGCGACCCTCTGCGCGGAATCGCGCGGTGGCGTCAGGAGATGCGGCAAGTGCGCCACGGAGCACCTTCACCGCTACATCTCGACCGAGCACTTCGTCGGTGGCGCGGAAGACAGAAGCTGCAGCGCCTTCGCCGATCTGTTCTTGCAGTCGGTATCTTCCTGCAACGAGATCGCCAGGCTTGAGGCGAGCCTCGGACGTACCGCTCACTTCTCCCCGTCCCGAAGGTGCGTTGCGAGTGCCGCGCGCAAGTTTGTGCCGTAGGTTGGGTGCTCAAGCGCAAGATCGAGATTTGCGCGCAACCAGCCCTCAGGAGCGCCGACGTCGTATCGCGTGCCACTGAACTTGTAGCCAACCACCGGCTGCTCTGCCGCGAGCGCCTGGATGGCGTCGGTGAGTTGAATCTCCCCGCCCGCGCCGTGCTGCGTTCGCTCAAGCGTCTCGAAGATCTTTGGGCTCAGCACATAGCGGCCCACGATCGCCAAGTTAGATGGCGCATCTGCAGGTTCGGGCTTCTCAACAAGGCCGCGGAGCGGAATGATCCGGCCGCCATCAGATGAGGGGAGCGTGGGGTCAGGCTCCACGATTCCATAGCGTCGGGTCTGGTCCGCCGCCACTTCCATCAGTGCCACGACCGAGGCGCTGCTCGCCTCATACGCCTTGATCAGTTCACCGAGCGCCGGCTCCCCACCGATGATCAAATCGTCTGGGAGGACAACAGCGAACGGCTCACGCCCTACGGCGTCGCGCGCCATAAGAACGGCATGCCCGAGTCCGAGCTGCTCTTTCTGACGAACCGTCACAAGGTGCACCATGTCGGCCACGGCACGAACCGCGCGCAGGTGTTCAATGTCTCCGCGGGCCTCAAGGACCGCCTCAAGATCGGTCGCGCTGTCAAAGTGATCTTCAATGGAGCGCTTATGTTCGCTCGTGACAAGGATCACCCGCTCAATCCCAGAGGCGATCGCCTCCTCAATGGCGTACTGAATGACGGGACGGTCTACGACGGGGAGGAGCTCTTTCGGCACCGCCTTAGTTGCGGGCAGGAAGCGAGTTCCCCATCCGGCGACGGGAAAGACTGCGGTGCGAATCTTCATCAACTCCTCCGTGCGGCGCTACGCACGAGGATAGCAGTCGTCCGCTGGTGCGCTCTCACCCACGAACCCAACGCAAGGCGGCACGGAGCGGTGCGCCGACGAGCGGGAGGCTGATCTCGCTCGGCTCGTCAACGCTTGCGAGGAAGCCGATGAGGAGGAGTGCCGCGCCGAGCAGCTTGCCGAGCGCATAGGCCTCAGTGGATCCCCCTCGATTGAGTGTGTCGGTGAGGCTTGGGAGAAACGCGCCCAGCGCAATGAGCAGCGTTGCGGGGACGCGTCGGTTCAACGTACCTTCGCGCCACGCGCGAACTGCAAGTGGGAGGCTGCGGAAAAAGTTCACGATGATCGCAACAGGGGCGATCGCGAGATTGAAAAGAAGCTCGTCGCCGCGCTGGTTCGGATCACTTGAGTACGGCAGCGTTCTCCTCTTTGGCATAAACACATATGCGGAGAAGAGTGCGCCAGTGAGTAGTGCGAGTGCTCCACTCACATTTAAGAGCGGCGTCAACAGTCGAAGTGATGGCGGAAGTAGCACGGCAACGGGCGCCCCTGTGGTCGGATCAACCGCCCACCCTGGCGCGGGGAGCGTTGCGGTTGCAACAAGCGGAAGTGCGAGCGCACTCACTGCAACCATGAATCTAATTGCGATGCGACTCCAGCGCGGACTCGCAAGATACGAGAGCCATGCGATCGCAACCGCTGCCCCCCATGCGCTCAGCGCGTACGCAAGTGCGATCGGTGCAGCGCTCGGATCTTCAAGGCGGCGTGCAACGAGGATCGTGAAGAGTCCTGCAAGCGCGAGGCAGAGTGCATACCAGTAGCCGAATCGTGTCTTGGCAAGGAGCAGAATGGTTCCAGCACCGAGCCAGCCGGCAGTCCACACCGCACCGGTGAGATACCAGACTCGATACAACGGCTCGCTCCAGCCAATCAGCTGCGCAACGAACTCCGCCCCTGCCGCTACTGCAAATGCGGTTGCGCCGATCGCCCAGGCGAGCTGATACGGCGCGCGTCGAGTTGCGTACTGATTAAAGAGAAGTGCGGCGAAAAGTGCGGCGAGGAGCGTAGTGGCGGCGGCGATCACGCGCCCTCCGGCCTACGCCGGAATGAACTCGTGCGCGCTCTGATGAAGTCCGTCACAGAGGCCGAGTCCGTTCGCGCCACTCGGTAGTTGAATCGGTACCGGTCGCATGATCTCGCGCACCTCACTCTGCTGACAGGTGTACCAGCTGTTTCGGGACATCCAGAGGGCAGGGCACTCTGGCTTCTTACAAAACTGGAATGGGCCAGGGTTGATTGGGGATGCCTGCTCAAATGACGGGGCCACCTCGGTGGCGATGATGTCCAGCACGCTGACGCGAAAGGGGGTGCCTGTAATCTGTTCACGGCACCCTTCACAGCGAATCCCGCTGTTCTCCGTGATGATCGTCGGAATTTTGATGCCCATGATCTCCATGTGCTCATCGTAGCCGAGGGGCCGCCTCGTGTCGGCTCGCTCGCGCTCGCGGTGAGGCTCGCCGTATTCGATGCGGGGGGCTACCCTATGCAGATGAGCCAACAGCGCAGCCGAAGAATTCGCGGGGTCGTCTCACTCGGCACGGGCGTTGCGGTCTCAGTGGCGCTCGGGTCGTCGCTCCTCTATTTCCTCTGGGTTGCAAGCATTCGCGACTCCGAGCAGATCGGGCAGCTCTCGATCGGGACGTTCGTCGTGGGGCTCGCCTGCGCCTTCGCCGCCCTGATGCTCGCCTTCAGCATGATCCGGGCAATCCGACGGGCTGAGGACGGCCGAGCCCTCCTTGCCGCCCTTCTCGCAGGCGGCTTTGCGATCGCCGCCGCACTCGCGCTTGCCGCATCTGACGTCCTCGGCAAACTCGCCGCCTGAATCGAGCGGGTGCTACCCTCACCGTCCTGACGCCCCTATCGTCTAGCGGCCTAGGACGCCACCCTTTCAAGGTGGAGATCACGGGTTCGAATCCCGTTGGGGGCACCACACGTCCAAGACGAGCCGCTGCGCTCGTGCCATCCTGAGCCCATGCCGATTAGCGTCCTCGCATTTCTCATTTACGCGCTTCTTCTTCTCGCGGGGCTCGGCCTCACCCTTGGGCCAATCGTGGAGCAGGCGACTGCGGCTCCCGTAACCCTTCAGGGAGTGGTCTGGATGGCGCTCATCGCCGCCGCAATCTTCAGCGTCACCCTCGTCATCCAACGCAAGGAGGCGGGGCGAGGTTTTGCGATCGGCCTCTCCACCGTTCTTATTCCGGCGGGCCCGCTGATCGCCTTGACCTTTGGCAACTGGCTCCCTGGCCTTCCTCCGATGTTGCTCGCACTGATCCTCATTCGTGGGCTACGCGGCGGCGCGGCGCGCAGCTGGTTGAACCAGCAGTAGTAGGCTGAATCCATGAGCACAAACGAACGACAAAAGAACCTCGCGATCAACGGAACATTTGATCTTCCCCTTGATGTGCACCTCCACACCCTGCTCTCGCCAGATTCTGCGGTCCCCGTTGACGTGTACCCAGCACTTGCGATCGCGCTCGGCATGCCGCGCATTGCAATCACCGATCACCTTGACTTTGATCCTCGAGAGCCTGGCGCAACACTTGCACCCCATCAACGTCGCGTTGAGGTGGTCAACGAACTGCGCAGGAAGTTTGGTGATCGCCTTGAGATTCTTCTTGGCGTGGAGATCACCTACGAGCGCGGGTATGAGCAGGATATTCGCGATCACCTGCAACGCCACCAGTACGACCTCACGATCGGGAGCATTCATCCAGGGATTGACTCTCCGTTTAAGCGATCACGCACCGCGGTGTTTGCTGGGAGTGACGCGAACGTAACGGCGCCGTACTTTGATGAAGTTCTTGGCGCGGTTGAGAGCGGACTCTTCGACATCCTTGGCCATGCAGACTACGTTCGGAAGTATGTGTACCCGCATATCGACACCGATCGTTTTGAGGCGGCGCCTGAGCTCTACGAACCGTTCTTGCAGGCGCTCGTGAAAACTGGCACCGCACTTGAGATCAATAGTTCCGGCTGGAGACAGCGCACTGGCGTCTGCTATCCGCTCCCACAGGCCGTTGCACGGTACAAGGAGATTGGCGGTCGCTACATTGTCACCGGATCTGATGCGCACGAACCAGACTGGTTTGCACTGAATTTTGACCGCGCCCGAACGCTCCTTCTAGAGCACGGGTTTGATGAGCTCGTCACAAAGCGGTGGGAGCGCGCTGGTGAACACTGGCCTGTATCGCCAACGCGCTAACGGCGCGTCGCGCACGCTGTTGATGCAGCGCGCCTAGATCAGTCCGGCGGAAGGGTTGGATCTGCGTTCGAGAATCCTCGCTCCACGGCAAGTGCGATGCCACCGCGCTGATCGACCAGAACAATCGCGCGAATAACATCGAGTGAGTCGCCGCTCGGAATCTCCATGCTCGGACGAACGTCATCGGTAACGATGAGCCAGTAAACGCCACTGAGTGACGGTGCGTCACTCCCTGCGGTCGTCAGTGTGATCAGCCGCACGCGTGGCGACGCGCCAACGGGTGCATCGGCGGTGCGCGCTGCGCGAACCGCGCTCTGTGGTGAAATGCCAGCGAGCACCGTGTCCGCACTCACCGCCTCCCACCCTGCTGGGAGTGGGAGGTCCAGCGGGCGAATGCGATCCGCCTGCACGCGAAGGAGGAGTGCGCCAACGAGAAACGCAACCGTCAGCAACGCCATCACGCGAAGCACCTGCCCTCGACTCACTGGGGTCGCGATCTCAACCCCTGCAGGAGGCAGTGCCGCCTGGGTGACCTCGTTCTGGCCGTCTGGCCCTGGGTGCTCGCTCGGGTGTTGGCTCATGCCGCCATCGTGCCAGAGTTCGCCGCTACGATTCAGCCATGACCACATCTGGCGCACACCCGACTCCAGCTGAGCGCGCCCGAGCCCTCCCGCGCGACCCGCTCCTCGGCGTCCCGCTGCGACACGTCGTCCGTGATGCGGTCGGCCGCGCCCTGCGCCGTGCAATCGCCAACGGCACCCTCCCCGCACCTGCCGATGCGAACGCGCTTGAGGCACTCATCCGTGGGATTGAAGTTGAGGTGCCTGCAAGCAGTGAGCATGGTGACTACGCCTCAAACATTGCGATGAAGTCTGGAAAGCTCCTACAGCGCGCCCCCGCACAGATTGCTGCGGCACTCGTTGCAGAGTTAGACGCGGAGGCGCAAGAGCGACTCCATGGTGGCGCGGGTTCGCTCGGTCCGATCACGCAGGCCAGCGTTGCAGGCCCAGGATTTCTCAACATGCGCCTTCGCGCCGGACTCCTCGCCGATCTCCTTGACGCAATCATCGCGTCACCGTCCGCGTGGGGACACGTCGTGCCCGTGGACGCCAAGAGTCCGCTCCGCGTCAATGTGGAATTCGTCTCCGCAAATCCAACAGGGCCACTCACGGTAGGTAATGCGCGCGGCGCATTTGTCGGCGACCTCCTCTCGCGCGTCCTTGAAGCGGCTGGCCAAGAGGTAACTCGCGAGTACTACTTCAACGACTTTGGTGAACAGGTGCGCCGACTCGGCGAAAGCGTGATCGCGCCGCGTGACGGCGTTCCAGTTGCAGAAGACGGATACAAGGGCGATTACGTTGGCGAACTCGCCACAGGGATCCCTGCTGATGTTGCAGCGCGCGCTGCAGAAGCACGTGAGGCACACAGCGCTGACCCTGATCGCGACGAGGTCGCCGTAATCGGAAAGTGGGCATCAGAGCGCATTCGCATCGGTATTCAGTCTTCGCTCGCCGCGCTCGGTGTGGAGTTTGATGTGTGGCGCTCCGAAGGATCGCTTTACACAGACGGGCACGTTGATCGCGCCATTGAAAAGCTCCGCGCGGCTGGCTGGCTTGAAGAGCGCGATGGTGCGCTCTGGTTCAAGAGCACGGCGTTCGGTGATGACAAAGACCGTGTGATCAAGAAGTCTACGGGCGCATACACGTACTTCGGATCAGACATTGGCTACGTCGAGGAGAAGTTTGGCCGCGGTTTTGATCACCTGGTGTATGTCTGGGGTGCGGATCATCACGGCACCGTTGCACGAGTGCGCAATGCAGGCGAAGCGCTTGGATACCAAAAGGAGCACATGGAGATGCTTCTCGTGGCGTGGGTGCGATTTGTTCGAGACGGCGTAGAGATGAGCATGTCTAAGCGTGCCGGAACATTTGTGACGCTTGATGAGCTTCTTGAAGAGATCGGTGTGGATTCTGCACGTTGGTACTTTGCGTCCCGGAGTGCGAGCACCGCGATTGACTTTGACATTAAGGCAGCCACCGCGCGAAACAGTGAGAATCCTGTCTACTACGCGCAGTACGCGCATGCGCGTATGCAATCAATCTTGCGCAAGGCGGCTGCGGAAGGGCTCGCGACGGCACCGGCCATTGGAGATCTCCTAGACAACGAGACGAGTGCAGATGCTGTGTTGGCGCGGGTTATCGTTCGACTCCCAGAAGTCGTGGAGGATGCTGCGGCGCATCATGAGACCCAGGGCGTGACGACGTACGCCACCGAACTCGCTACCGCCTTCTCCGCCTTCTATCGCGATGCGAAGGTGGTCGACAGCAGTGCCCCTGAGCTCTCCGCCAAACGGCTGCGGCTGGTTCAGGCGGCCGCAACCAGCCTCGCCGCCTCGCTCCGCCTCCTCGGGATCTCCGCCCCCGCCGAGATGTAGGCCCGCCCTCAGGGCGAGCACGGGAGAGCCCCGAGCCATAGAGGGCCCCTGGATGCTGGTGGGCCTGAAGGATTGCGAAGTCTTTACCTGGCTGCTCAGTGGAGATTCACCCACGAGGCAGATGATGGGGTTCGGTTCACTGGACCTCCCTCCTGAGAACCGACCTCCAGCCAGGCGGGGGCGATGGGCATTGACCCCGCCTGGCACACCCCTCCGTACGACGCCCGCGGGTGGCGCGTGGGAGAATAGGGCGATGGAACTCACCTATTACGGACGCAGCTGCGTCCGAATCCGAGGACGCGAGGCAACGATCGCCTACGACCCGTACACCTCCATCGTGGGGCCAACCGGTCGCGGGATCACGGCGGACATCGTCACCCTCAGCCACCCAGATGACGCGCCGCTCGCGCGCGTGAAGGGTCGCCTCGCACCACGCGACGGACGCACCCCCATTGCCACCAGCCTGGACAACGCTGTCGTCTTGGAGGGGCCAGGCGAATACGAAGTCAAGTCGGTGCTCATCACCGGCATTCGTAGCTATCGCGATAGCCATCGCGGCGGCGCAGCGCGACATAACACCGTCTTCTACGCAGAGATCGACGGCATCCACGTCGTGCACCTCGGCGACCACGCCGAAGGATTTTCTACTGATCAGATCAAAGAGCTCCCAGGCGCGGACATTGTGCTTATCCCAGTTGGAGGCGAGCTGAGCGCTGAAGCAGCGTCGGCGCTCATCAACCAACTCGGCCCCAAGATCGTCATCCCAATGCCGATGACCGATGACGTGGCAGAAGCAAACGCCGCC
>CAIZYO010000178.1 GCA_903937225.1 uncultured Chloroflexota bacterium
CGCGCCTTGGTGGAGGAGCACATTCGTACCGCCCTCCCCGTCGGCTCCGCCTCCATTGCCGACAGCTATCGACTCGGCGTCTCTTCCGCCACGGTGCGAGGAGTCCTCGCCGAACTTGAGGAGCTCGGACTCGTCGCCCAGCCGCACACCTCGGCCGGGCGAATCCCAACCGACCAGGGGTATCGAACCTATGCCGTGGAGATCGCCGTCCCCGACGAGGTGACGGAGGTGGATCGGCTGATGATCCGCCACCAGTTCGGCCAAGCCGAAGGTGGAGCCGATCAGTGGTTCCGCATTGCGGCAAGTACGTTGGCGCACTCAACTCGCGTCGCTGGGCTCGCCACGCCGATGCGCCCCACCTCCGCGAGTCTCCGCCACGTCGACCTGGTGAGTCGCGCCGATCGCCTCGCCACCCTTGTTGCCGTGGTGAGTGACGGCAGCGTCCGCCCCACACTCCTTCCGCTCCCGGAGGGCGTTGATCAGGATCAGCTCACGAGTATTGCCAGCCGGCTGAATGCAAGTCTGATCGGCTGCACGGCGGATCAGATTGAGGCACGTGCAGGCGCGCTCGCCGAAGCCACCCCTCTGCGCGCCGTCACGCGCAGCGTGATGGAGCGACTCGCCAAGCAGCTGCGCGAGGCTGACGCCGCCTCAGTCGAGCAGGTCTTTAGCGACGGTCTCCTCAACGTGATGGAGGCGCCAGAGTTCGCGGACAGCGCCAGGCTCCGCAACGTCTTCACCGCGCTTGAAGGTCGCGGTTACCTCGGCCAACTGGTGCGCGAGGTCTCCCAAGGGAACAGCGTGCAGCTCTTCATCGGCAGTGAGAACGCGCCGACCGAAATGCACGGCGTCTCGCTCGTCCTCGCCCCCTACGGAATCCCCGGCCGCGCCCTCGGCGTGGTGGGGGTGCTCGGCCCAACTCGGATGCCGTACCCCCGAGCGGTGGGGACGGTGCGCTACGTGGCAACCCTCCTCTCGGAGCTGGTCGGCCGCTTCCACGCCGCGTAGCCCGTTAGCTTCTTAACCGCCCGGCGCGCACCGCGCGCGGCCCGCGCAAGCCCCTGAAGTCTTCCCCCTTGACGCCCGCTGCCGCCCGTCGTATTCTCCCCGAAGTGAGTTAGCACTCGCATCAAGAGAGTGCTAACTTGTGCGAGAGGCGGGGCTGAGCCCCGCACGAACACGAAGGAGAACACGATGGTAGGACGACCCTGGAGCACCAAGGAGCGCGAGGAGCCGGCTGAAGAGGTGGGCCTCGATCAGGCCGCCCCAGATCAGGCTCAGGGTCCCCTTGAGGCTGCCCTGCTGGAGCGCGACGAGCAGATCGCCGCACACCAGCGGACCGCCGCAGACTTTGCCAACTTTCGTCGCCGCACCGCTGAAGAGCGGGAGCGCGAGGCGGGACTCGCAAGTGAGGCACTCCTCCTGAAGACGCTCGCCGTGGTGGACGACCTTGACCGCGCCCTCGCTTCACTTCCGGAAGGTCTGAAGAGCGAGCCGTGGGTTGAGGGGATCGCCGCGATTCATCGCAAGCTGCTCGCCGTGATGGAGAGCGAGGCGGCGCGACCGTATGAGTCGATCGGCCAGCCATTTGATCCGCGCGAACACGAAGCGGTTGCGCAGGTGCCGGGTAGCGGCAAGCCACCGGGAGAGGTGCTTCAGGAGCACCGTAAGGGCTGGAAGATTCGTGATC
>CAIZYO010000179.1 GCA_903937225.1 uncultured Chloroflexota bacterium
CACCTGATCACATCAGCGTCTACGCGCTCACTCTCGCCACCGAAGGGGCTGATGCTGGCAACGCGGACGATCGCCTCGCCACACCCGCCGGTGCGCTTGCTTGGCGCACGCGCGCCGCCGCCGCACAAGACGAAGATCGTGGCGCAGAGGAGCTTGAGCTACTCAACACCGCACTTCCGGCCGCCGGATTCAACTGGTACGAGATCAGTAACTGGGCTCGTGCTGAGCACCGCTCGCGCCATAACCAGCTCTACTGGGAGCGCGCTGCGGTGGAGGCGGTCGGACCAGGTGCGCACGCATTTGATGGCGCTGCGCGGCGCTGGAACTCGGCGAACTTAGATGCATGGGAGGCCTCGTTGCACGCAGGTGAACTGCCACCCGGTGGCGTGGAGGCGCCACTCAGCGAGCACGACGCTGCAGCAGAGGGACTGGTGCTCTCGTTACGCATGTCGAACGGCGTTCTCCGTGATGAAATGATTCGCGGTAGCTTCAGCGATGCGCTGATCTGGGGTGAGAGCAACGGACTGCTCGGCGCGCACCCCGATGACAGCGCACGGGTGCAGCTGACGCTGCGCGGCCGACTCTTGAGCAACGAACTCTTCTCTCGGATTGTCTAGCGGCGCTCTGCGCCGTGACGGATCAGTTAGGAGCTGCGAGGTCTCGACGCGGGAACTTGTAGAACGCCCACGCGGCGGAGAGCGCAGTGAGTGCGACGAAGATCAGCGCCTCCGCAGGATCGGCTGTCTGATCAAGGATGCCCTCTGGTGAGAAGTGATTGAAGAGCGAGAGGAACTGGTAGGGCTCCATCACATCCCAGAACGATCCAAGCACTTCCACGATGTAGTTCGCCATGATCAGTCCCACGGTGATCGCCATGGCGGGTGGCGTGCGATCAAAGCTACCGCTCGCGGCGATCGCAAACGTGGCGAACGAGCCCCAGAAGAGCGCTCCCGCGGCGAAGAGTGACGGGAGCTGCTCAACAACGAGCTCGCTGGTCACCCCCGCGATCTGCGCACCGATGACAGTCCCGAGCACGTAGGCGGCGGATGCGAGCGTTGCGCCGATCCACCCTTCCAGCATCATCGTGGCCATGATCGTGCGCCGGGGGATCGGTCGGCTGAGGAGGAGCTCCAGCGTCCCACGCTGGCGTTCGCCACTGATTGAGCCAACGGTGAGTCCGGCGCTCAAGATTCCGAAGAGCGCAATGGAGATTGGGTGAATGAAGCCCACGGAGATCGTTCCCGAGAGCGTGGAGAAGTTCCCCGGCGGAGTGGGTCGGCCATCAAGCTGATCGACGAACGCCTTGTAGATCACAGGGAAGAGAAGCGACCAAACCACCACCACCGCAAGGCCAACGAGTAGGCGAATGCGGTGTCCACGAACAAGGCGTTGAAGGAGAACAAGGTTGATCATCGCGAGCCCTTCCGCTTCGCTGCGGGGCGCTTCGCTGCTGGACGCTTCGCTGCTGGACGCTTCGCTGCTGGACGCTTGGTGACCTTGCGCGTTGTGGTCGTTCGCTTCGCTGGAGCACGTCGGGTGCGGCTGAGCGGCGTCGCAACTTCGGGCGCCATCTGCACGGTGTTGCGGGTGCTGCTGCCGTAGTAGGACATGAACGCCTCCTCAAGGCTTGCCGCCTCAACGAGCAGGTCGCGCAACCCTGCGGACTGCAGTCGCTTGATGAAGTTTGGGATCGCCGCCGCCTCTGCATCGCAACTGATGCGAACGCCCGTCTTCCCTTCGGAGGTGAACTTTAGATTGCTGATCCCCGCCGTAGCGGTGAGGCGAAGTGGCTTGCGCGCCACGAGCGCTTCAATGCGACGCCGGCGGAATCGCACCAGCGACTCAACGCTTTCTAGCGCAACGAGCTGCCCGCCGCGAACGATTGCCACGCGGCTGCAGATGCGTTCAACCTCGCTGATCAGGTGGCTGCTGAAGAAGACGGTGCGGCCGAGCCCAACGCGCTCAAGGAGTAGCTCTTGAAGCGATCGCTGCATCAGTGGGTCGAGGCCCTCAGATGGTTCGTCGAGAATCAAGAGTTCAGGATCCGTCTCCATTGCCTGAACGACGCCAATCTTTTGGCGCATGCCACGGCTGTAGTCGCGCACCGGTCGCTTCAAGATGGTGTCGCTCAACTCCAGCGCCTCCATGATGCGATGCCGAAGGAGTGAAGGTCGACCGCTTAGCGCACGCATGTGATCGAGGTACTCGCGACCACTCATATAGTCGTAGACGGCGAAGCCAGACGGGAGATAACCGACGCGGCGGCGAATCGCCACCGAATCCTTCACCACATCAAGGCCGAGCACGCTCGCTGAGCCACTCGTGGGGTGGAGGAAGCCGAGCAGCGTTCGGATCGTTGTGCTCTTCCCAGCGCCGTTTGGGCCGAGGAAGCCGAAGAGTTCCCCCTGGCGGATCTCAAGGTTGAGCGACTGCAGCGCCTTGATCTCGCCGTTGCGGCCGTAGTGCTTCGAGAGCGCCTGGGTCTGAATCGCGAAGGTGGAGTCGTTGGGCATGCTGTGAGTTTACGACTTTGACCAGAAGTACCGACAAGCCATAGACTGATCTTGGCAGTCGAAGGGTTCTGAGTGCCAGCATGAAGGGGGTAGACGGGTGCGAAGGCAGCGAAGGACGGGACTCCTCGACGACCGCGCCCGCCTGATCCTCCGC
>CAIZYO010000180.1 GCA_903937225.1 uncultured Chloroflexota bacterium
ACACCAGCCTCGGTGAATGCCATGGTCAGCCACATCCAGTCGAAGGGCGTATTGAATCCAACAAAGAGTGGGCTCGACTCTGGGGCCACCGCCTCTCCCGTTGCGCGCACCCAATCGGCAAACTTCCGCACCCCTTCAATCCGATCAACACCATGGCTCTCTAAGTGCGAACGGGTGAGCCGATGCACACGCTCCTCTTTGGGCCCCCACGCCTTGCTCGGATCTGGCCGCAACTCAATGTAGAAGGTGCGCGAGGGATCATCCACGAGGCATGCGCCGATGCTGATCAGGCTCCCTTCAAGGGGCGTCTGCCCGGAGCACTCCACATCCACGCTGAACCAGCACTCTTGTGGGAGGCCGTCTTCGAATGGCGGTGGTGGTGGCGCGTTCTGCTGCATCGCTGCAGCCTAGAACATGCGGGCGGCTATTCGCTGCGCACCATGATGTGCTTCGCCACGGTGTAGTCCTCAAGCGCGTACATGGACTGATCCTTCCCGTAGCCGGACTGCTTGAAGCCGCCATGCGGCATCTCGCTCGCCAGCGTGAAGTGATCGTTCACCCAGACGGTGCCGAACTGCAGCGCCTTGGAGACCTTGAAGGCACGTGCCACATCATTCGTCCAGATCGACGAGGCGAGGCCAAATTTACAGTCGTTCGCCCACTCCACCATCTGCTCGTCGCTCTTGGCGCGCTGCACCGTGACAACTGGTCCGAACACTTCGTCCTGGACGATCTCCGAAGACTGCGCCGGCCCCGCGATGATCGTTGGGCTGTAGTAGTGCCCCTTGGAGCGGATCGTCTTTCCGCCAAGGACAATCTCCGCCTTCTTGCTGGCGCGGCCCACGAATCCCTCCACGCGCTTTAGCTGCTCAGCGCTGATGAGCGAACCCATCTCCGTCGCCTTATCCGTTGTTGCTCCTACCTTGATCGTCTTCACCTGCTGTTCCAGGAGTGCTACGAACTTCTCGTATGACTTCGGTCCGACGACGATTCGGCACGCGGCGGTGCAGTCCTGCCCCGCATTCCAGAAGCTCGCGGCGCGCATCGTCTCGGCGGCGAGATCAAGATCCGCGTCATCAAAGATGAGTACTGGCGCCTTGCCGCCAAGCTCAAGATGGAGTCGCTTGACGCTCTCCGCGCCCGCGGCTGCAATGCGCTTCCCCGTGGCCGTGTCGCCAGTAACGGAGACCATGTCAATGCCTGGGTGTCGCGAGAGTGCCGCGCCGACATCAGAACCTGGTCCCGTGATGACGTTCAAAACTCCTGGCGGCAAGATCTCCTGCGCCAGTGCCCCGAGCATCAGCGCGCTGATCGGTGTGCGCGCAGAGGGCTTGAGCACAATTGTGTTGCCAGTGGCGAGCGCCGGACCAATCTTCCAGCCCGCCATCAGGAGTGGATAGTTCCACGGTGCAATGGAGGCGATCACGCCAACTGGATCGCGCCGAATCATGCTCGTTCGCCCTGGGAGGTACTCGGCGACCGCCTTCCCCTCCATGTTGCGCGCTGCGCCTGCGAAGTAGCGCAGGTTGTCAACGACCGCATCAACCTCAACGCCCACGGCGCTGATCGGCTTCCCAGCATTTTCTGACTCCGCGGTGACGAACGCGCGCTTCTTTGATTCGAGTGCGTCAGCGAGTTTCAGAAGTGCGAGGCTGCGTTCACCAGGGGTGGTGGCGGACCAAGACGGGAAGGCGGCACGCGCCGCTGCAACCGCCGCGTTGATGTCCTCTTTGCCACTGTGTGGGACCGTGGCGATCTTCGTCCGAGTCGATGGGTCCTCAACGGTGATCGTCTTCCCTGACTTGGCGGCGACCGCCTTGCCATTGATGTACTGCTTGAAGCTTCGCATCCCACTCCTCCTTCACCCTGCTTGGCTTAGTGCCGTATTGCTCCCCCGCGGTGGGCTGGCCACCGCTCGCTCTCGCTAGCCTACCGCCGCACCAGACGTCTGAGGAGGGGTGGCGCACGCACCTCAGTGGCGCTAGGATCCCTTCATGTCTAAGCAGTTCGTCATCCAGCTCTCGCACACGCCAGGGGCGCTCGCCGCGCTCTGCCGCGAACTTGAGAAGCGCGCCGTTGACCTTAAGGCGATCGGTGGCGGCGGCGTTGGCGAGCACGGGCACGTCATCCTCAAGACCGCAGACGATGCCGCCACCCGCGAAGTCCTGAAGGCGGGGAACTACGAGTTTATCGAGGGCGACTCGGTGCTCGCCGAAGTTGACGACAAGCCTGGCGGAATGCTCTCCGTCCTTGAGCGACTCTCAAACGCTGGTGTCAATGTCTACGGCCACCTCTTCACCGGCCGCTGGGGTGATCGCGCCACCTTCTCATTCGTTGTGGACGACCCCGCAAAGGCGCGCGCGGCACTCGAACAGAAGTAGCGTCGCGCTCTCGGTCGCTATGCGCGACCGATGAACTGAAGGATCTTTTCTACCGCGTCTCTGTATTTCAACGTGGCGAACGGGTGATGATTGAATCCTTCGAGTGGTTCGTAGCTGACGCCACCTAGCGTGCCGATCGGGCGACACCACTCTGGCCGAACGAGCCTGTCTCCCGTCCCGTGAATCACGAGCGTCTCAACAGGGAAAGTTCCGCCTCGGGCGACAACGGCACGCGCCGATCGCTGCGCACGGAATGCTTCGTCGCCAAGTCGAGTTGTCACCGCGTAGAGATACTCGGGTTCATCTGGGTCTTCGCTCGCTAACCGTTGGCCAAGATCTACGTCCGCGCCAATCCCAGTTGGAATGCGGAGCATCGGCACGAGTCTGGAGAGAACGGGGGCGAAGGCTCGCTTCCATCGGGCGACGTTTGCGTCGAGCGCTGGCGCTGACAAGACAAGCTTCGCGGGTCGAATCTTCCCCGCCGCCGCTGCGCCGAATGCAATGAGGCCGCCCATGCTGTGCCCGATGACAACGATCGGTCGATCAGGGCTGCTAAGTCCCTCCACCTGTTCGGCGAGGTCGTCATGGAACCTTCGCCAGGCGGGAACATACCCGCGTGGGCCCTCGGAGCGACCGTGGCCGCGTAGGTCGAAGGTTACGGTCCGCCAGCCAGCCTCCGCGAACGCTCGCGCCGCCTGGATGTAGCGAGACGAGCTCTCTCCGATCCCGTGGCAGATCAGAAGATCGCCGATTGGCGCCGTGGCAGGGCGGAAGGTTCGACGGAAGAGGAGGATCCCATCACTCGTCCGGAAGGGGTCAAGCTCAATCTTTACCGAATCCATCGCCAGGATCCTACACTTAGGGGGAGGGGCCGCACGTGCCTAGATTCGGAGGCCGCAATGGGAAGCGACAAGGGTGGCAGCACACGCAGCGAACGCGATTCGTTCGGTCCGATTGACGTGCCTGCAGATCACCACTGGGGCGCCCAAACGGCACGATCACTCCAGTTCTTTGCGATTGGCGAAGAGGAGATGCCGCAGCGCCTGATCCACGCGCTCGCGCTCGTCAAGCGCGCCGCAGCAACCGTGAACGCCGACCTCGGACTCCTCCCTGCCGAGATCGCCGCCGGTATCTCAAAGGCGGCTGACGAGATCGCGGCAGGTGCGCTGCACGACGAGTTCCCCCTCTCGGTGTGGCAGACCGGCTCAGGGACGCAGAGCAACATGAATGTCAACGAGGTCATCGCGTCGCGCGCCAACGAGATCGCCACTGGAACCCGAGGTGGAAAGTCGCCCGTACACCCAAACGACCACGTCAACCTCTCGCAGTCTTCCAATGACGTCTTCCCCACCGCAATTCACATTGCCGCCGTTCTTGCAGTAAACGAGCAGCTAATCCCCGCCCTCGCCCAACTGCACGGCTCCATTGCGGCCAAGGCGAAGGCTTGGTCGTCGATTGTCAAGATTGGACGCACGCACCTACAGGATGCGGTGCCGCTGACGCTCGGACAAGAGTTCGGCGCACATGCTGCAGCACTCGCTGCTGACATTGCGCGCATTGAAGACGCGCGCAACGGCCTGCTCGCGCTCGCACTCGGCGGAACTGCGGTTGGCACGGGTCTCAACAGTCACCCAGAGTTTGCGGATCGTGCAGCGAAGCAGATCGCACTCCTTACCAAACAGCCATTTACCAGCGCGCCGGACAAGTTCACGGCGCTCGCAGGACAAGAGCCAACGCTCCACCTCTCCGCAGCGCTGCGCACACTCGCAGCCACGCTGATGAAGCTCGCCAATGACGTGCGCTGGCTCGCCTCCGGACCTCGCGCCGGACTCGGTGAGCTGAACATCCCAGAGAATGAGCCGGGCTCCTCCATCATGCCGGGGAAGGTGAACCCAACCCAAGCCGAAGCCCTGACGATGGTTGCCGTACAGGTCTACGGCCTTGACGCCGCGATCGCCTTTGCCGCGAGCCAAGGGAACTTTCAGCTGAATGTCTACAAGCCGTTGATCGCGCACAACCTGCTGAACCAGATTCGCCTGCTGGCTGACGCATCACGCTCGTTTGCGCTGCACTGCATTGACGGGGCGCAGCCAAACGAGGCGCGCATCACCGAACTGCTCGACGCATCGCTGATGCTCGTCACCGCGCTCACCCCCGCGATCGGCTACGACAAGGCGGCGGAGATTGCAAAGAAGGCGCACGCAACGGGGGCAACGCTTCGTGAGACTGCGCTCGCCCTCGGCTACGTGACGGCGGAGGAGTACGACAAACTCGTGCAGCCCGCGCATATGACAAGGCCGCAGCGATGAGCCCAACGATGGAGACGAAGCGACTGCGCATCGGCGTCTTGACTGGCGGTGGCGACTGCCCTGGACTTAACCCCGCAATCCGCGCAGTTGTACGCCGCGCCGAAGCGGGCGGGCACACCGTTGTTGGGATCCTGGACGGATGGGCAGGCCTCGCGAACCCAGACGCGACCCTCTCGCGACCACTAAACCGTGACGAAGTCCGCGGGATTCAAGCGCGCGGCGGGACAGTGCTCGGCTCGAGCCGCACGAATCTGCTCAAGCGTGAAGGTGGACTCGACGCCGCTGAGGCGTCAATCAAGCGCCTGGGGCTCGATGCGCTCGTTGTCATTGGTGGTGACGACACCCTCTCCGTCGCTGCCGGACTCGCCAAGCGCGGCGCCGCTGTGGTTGCGATCCCGAAGACAATGGACAACGACGTCTGGGGGACCGAAGGCTGCCTCGGCTTTGATACTGCTGCAAACATCGTCACCGAAGCGCTCGACCGCATCCAGACCACCACCTCGTCGCATCACCGCGTTGCCGTTGTTGAAGTGATGGGGCGAGACGCGGGCTGGGTCGCCGCGTGGGGCGGACTCGCTGGTGGCGCAGACACCATCCTCGTGCCCGAGCAGCCAGTTGACGCCGCGGCGATCGACCGACTCGTCGAGCTTGTCACGCGTCGCAGAAGCTACGCAACGGGTGCGTCAGTGATCGTCGTCTCCGAGGGCGTACAGCTCCCAGAGGCGTTGCTCAACTTGAGTGGCGACGTGCCGCGCGATGAGTTCGGCCACCCACGTTTGGACAAGATCGCGGTGGGCGACGCGATCGCTGCAATCCTCGAAGAGCGCACCGGTCTTGAAGTGCGCTGCACACGACTCGGACACCTCCAGCGCGGCGGCCCACCATCCGCTGCCGATCGCGTCCTTGGTGCCCGCTACGGCGTTGCCGCTGTAGACGCGCTTGAGACTGGACGCTGGGGGAACATGGTTGCCCTGCGTGCTGGCGCGATCGTTGAGGTTCCACTTGCAGAGGTAGGCGGGAAGAATCGACCACTTGATGCAAGTTATCTGCGCATCTTTGACGCACTCGCCTAGCAGTGGCAACCCTCGTCCTTATCCGACACGCACGAACCGCCGAAACAGGCTCTCTCCTCAGTGGTCGACGAGAGGGAATCCCCCTCTCTCCCGCGGGACGGAGTGAAGCGAAACTCCTCGCGGAACGCCTCGCTGGGGTGCGCTTTGCAGGAATCTTCAGCTCCCCCATGCAGCGCTGTCGCGAGACGGTAGAGGCGATCCGCTCCACGCGAGGACCGAACGTACCGGCACGACCGAATACGCAGATTGAAGATCGCCTCACAGAGGTTGATTACGGCGGCTGGACAGGGAAAGAGCTGAAGGTTCTGGCTAAGGACCCGCTCTGGGCAACGGTTCAACGCCAACCGTCGGCGATGCAGTTCCCTGAAGGTGAGTCGCTCCGCGCAGCAGCGACGCGTGCGACTGAGG
>CAIZYO010000181.1 GCA_903937225.1 uncultured Chloroflexota bacterium
CACCCTGCTCGGCACGCGCCACGCTCACTGCGCGAACCCATAGTCGAAGGCTCTCAACGGGAAGGCTCACCGCTGCCGGAGTGATCGCCGCGTATCCGTGTTTGGCGGTCTCAACCGCAAGTGCACGAAGTGCGGCAACGATCTCGCGCTCTGGACTCTTCATGCCGCGAGATGCCATCAGCAGCGCCTGCGCACCGCCAGGTCCGAGCACATCGTGTCCGCCAGCACCGTGTAGGTGCACATCCACATAGCCAGGGACGATCAGCCCCTCGACGCGACGTGCACGCGAGGCGAGCGCGCTCCCGCTGCGCGCGCGCGCAACAGATGCGATCGTTCCGAGTCCGCTCGGGTCAATCCCAATCAGAACGTCGTCAAGAACCTTGCCGTTAACCAGCGCCGCGCCGCGAATGCCACGCAGTGCGGTTGAACCTTTTGCCACGACTACTCGCCTCGAAGTCCGGCAACGCGATCGGCGTATCGCGCGAAGTAGCGCGCGTTCCAGTCATCACCGCCCGGCGCATTTGATGACTTCCAGATCGGCGTCTCCACGCCCGCTTCATCGAGTCGCGCGAGGAGTCGCTCAAGGAAGAGGTACCAGGCGGCGGTGAAGAGCATCGTGCTCGCCGCAAGTGCAGCGCTTCCATCTGGTCGCGGGAGCAGCGCATCGCCACGCGGAACACCCGTGTCAATAACGTGCGTTGCAACCTGCGCCAGCGTCTTCCCGGATGGGTGACGGCTGGTGAGGCCCGTGGAGTGCGGCAGGCTGACGAACGCACCGACCACCGCGCCTGCGGCGGCGCCTGCGATCGCCGTCTCTACGGGTGCGCCGTTGATTCCGGATTGGCTCACAACAATAAGAAGTTCGCCAGGCTTAATCCCCGCCGCCTTCACTGCGTTGCTGCCACGCACTGGATCGCGCTCAAGCAGCGTGGCTTGTGGCGCACCTGTTGGTGGAAGGGTGGCGGGATCCCAGAGCGGATTCATGGCGGCGAGTCCGCCCGCGCGGTGAAAGGCTTCGAGCGGAATGATCGCCGAGTGGCCGGTCCCCGCAACGTGCACGATACCGCCGCCGCTGATCGAATCGCAGCCGGCAATCGCGAGCGCCTCAATCGCTGGGCCCTGCGTTGCCTCGAGCTGATCGAGCAGCTTACGAACTCCATCGAGCCAGACGCTCGAACCACCCTCACTCATGCCCGCAGCGTAGCGCGTGAACCCCTAGCTTCGCGCCCCAAGGAGCGCCGTCTCGCCTGACGCCTCGGCGTAGGCATCCACCGGGAGGCAGGCACAGACCACATTGCGGTCGCCGTGCACGTTGTCAATGCGGCGCACTGGTGGCCAGTACTTGCGCGCCTTCACCCATGAGAGTGGGAATGCACCCTGCTCACGCGCGTATGGACGCGCCCAGTCGCTGCGCAGCAGGTCGCTCGCCGTGTGCGGTGCATTGCGCAGTGCACTCTGCTCAAGTGGCACGCTCCCTGTCGCAATCGCCCGCGCCTCTTCGCGAATGGCGCGCAACGCGTCAATGTATCGATCCAACTCCGCCTTCGACTCAGACTCCGTTGGCTCGAGCATCAGCGTGCCGGCGACCGGCCAGCTCATCGTAGGGGCGTGGAAACCGAAGTCCATCAGACGCTTCGCCACATCCTCCACCGTCACGCCACTCTCCTGCGTGAGCGGCCGAAGATCCAAGATGCACTCGTGCGCCACCGTTCCCGTGCGTCCGGTGTAGAGAATCGGGAAGGCGTCGCGCAGTCGTGCCGCCATGTAGTTCGCATTCAAGATGGCGATCTCTGTTGCCGCGCGTACACCCTCTGCGCCGAGCGCCGCAATGTACGCCCAGCTGATCGGCAGAATGCTTGCGCTTCCGTACGGCGCTGAAGAGACGCGACCCTCTTCGCCGAGTCCGATCCCTGGCAGGAACGGCGCGAGCCGCTCCACGACGCCGATCGGTCCCATGCCAGGTCCGCCACCACCGTGTGGGATGGCGAACGTCTTGTGCAGATTGAGATGGCAGACATCGGCGCCGAATGCACCCGGCTGCGAGAGCCCAACCTGCGCGTTCATGTTCGCGCCATCCATGTAGACGAGTCCACCCGCCGCATGTACCGCGTCACAGATCTCACGGATCGACTCTTCAAAGACGCCGTGCGTGCTCGGGTACGTGACCATCAGTGCGCCGAGCACTGCCGCGTGCTCTGCGATCTTCGCCGTGAGATCGTTCATGTCGACGTTGCCGTGATCGTCGCACGCAACAACCACGACGCGGAATCCGGCCATCACCGCACTCGCAGGGTTCGTCCCGTGCGCGCTGCTCGGGATCAGGCAGACGGTGCGCTGCGTCTCGTTGCGCGAGTGATGCCAGCGACGAATGGCGAGGAGTCCTGCGTACTCGCCCTGCGAGCCCGCATTCGGCTGCAAACTCACGGCGGCGAATCCGGTGATCTCCGCG
>CAIZYO010000182.1 GCA_903937225.1 uncultured Chloroflexota bacterium
CGTCATCAAATCGCATTGAGTGCTTCTTGCCGCGCACGGAGGGTGCCCCTGGTGAGACGGTGAGAGGTGGTGCGCGGAGAGGTGCCCCGATCTTCGCCTTCCTCCATGGCGGCTGGTGGCAGGATCTCTCCATTGACTACGCCGCGGCACCAGCGGTAGCCCTCACGGATGCTGGCGCAATCTACGCATCGATCGGCTACACGTTGACGCCAGCGGTTGGACTTCGCGAGATTGTTGCTGAAGTTTCCGCCGCACTGACCACGATTGCGGCGAACGCAACAGGGATGGGGGGCGACCCGAGGCGCATCGTGTTGGCGGGTCATTCGGCGGGTGCACACCTCGCCGCAGCGCAACTCACTTCACTCACCCCAGAGGCTCCTCGATATACGGCTGCAGGGCTCCTTCTGATTGGCGGTGCGTATGACCTTGGACCGATCGCGGAGAGCTACGTGAACGAGAAAGTGCGCATGAGCGAAGCGGATGCGGCCGAACTCTCCCCAGCGCTCCTGACGCCGCTGCACGACGTGCCAGTCAAGATTCGCGTGGGCGAAGAGGAACCTGAAGAGTTTCACCGCAATGCGGCGCTCCTCCTTGAGCGCTGGGCGCCGAGCCTCAGCGCGATCGACAGCACCACCCTCAGCGGGCGCGATCACTTTGATGCGCTCGACGAACTCGCCGATCCGCACGGTCGTCTCTACGCCGACGCGCTAGAACTACTCGGGATTCCACTGCAGCGCGCCGCCGTGGGACGATAGCGGCATGAGCAACGTGAGGAGTGAGCAGGCCCCGCTGAGCGCAGCGGCACTCGATGCCGCGGATCCGCTCGCGTCGCTGCGCGACACCTTCTCCATTCCGAAGGGTGTGATCTACCTTGACGGCAATTCGCTTGGCGCACTTCAGAAGGGAATTGCCGAGCGGATTGATCGTGTGGTGAATCAACAGTGGGGCGAGGGGCTGATCCGCAGTTGGAATGACACCGACTGGTACGAGATGCCGATGCGCGTCGGCGACCGCATCGCGCCGTTGATCGGTGCAGGTGCGGGCGAAGTGGTGGTGGGCGACTCCACCTCCGTCTCACTCTTCCGCGTTGTTGCGGCGGGACTCGGGCTGCAGTCGGACCGAAACGTCATCGTGACCGAGCGTGGCAACTTTCCGTCTGACCTCTACATCCTTGAGGGCCTGCAAGGACTGCGCCCAGACCTTGAGATTCGCCAGGCGGAAGCGGGTCAGGATCCAGCAGAGCTTATTGATGAGCGAACGGCGCTGCTCGTCCTCACGCAGGTTGACTACAAGAGCGGCCTGATCCGAGATATGAAGCGGCTCACCGATGCGGCGCATGCGGCGGGCGCACTCGCCGTCTGGGATCTTTCCCACTCAACAGGGATCATTCCCATTGAGTTGAACGCGAGCGGCGCAGACTTTGCAATCGGATGTGGCTATAAGTATTTGAATGGCGGTCCAGGTGCGCCGTCGTACACCTGGGTTGCGCCGCGACATGTAGATCGCGTTGCCCAGCCACTCGCTGGCTGGCTGGGGCACAAAGATCCGTTCGCATTCACGCCCGGGTACGTACCAGCTCCAGGGATTCGCCGCTTCATCACGGGGACGCAGCAGGTGCTGAGCCTCGCCGCACTTGATGAGGCGATGAAGATCTGGGAGAAGATCTCCATTGCGCAGGTCCGCGAGAAGTCCACCCTCCAGACGAGTCGATTTATTGTGCAGGTTGAGGCTCGCTGTGCGGGGCTCGGCTTAACGCTCGCCTCTCCACGTGAGGCGGCGGTGCGTGGCGGCCAGGTCTCGTTCACGCATGAGCAGGGCTACGCCGTGATGCAGGCGCTGATCGCGCGCGGGGTGATTGGTGACTTCCGTGCGCCGAACCTGTTGCGCTTCGGCTTCTCGCCGCTCTACCTCAGCTTCGCCAATATTGATCGCGCGGTAGATGCACTCGCTGAGATCTTGACGAAACGCAGCTGGGACGATCCGCGCTACACGGAGAAACGTCGCGTCACCTGAGCGTTTTTCGCTGATCGCTACCCGCGCACCTCTAGACGACGAGGGCGCCCCCTTCAATAAGCGTGGCGACCGCCGCATCAAGTGCCTCACTGTGCTGATCTGCAGCGCTGCTCGGTGTTGCCGGTGAGAAGAGCGCCATGTTGTGGAAGGGGGTCATGATGATGCCGCGATTCAGTGCGTGCAGGTGCAGGTACCGCTCCATCTCATGGTGCACCGCCGCAGCCGCCTCACCACCGCTTCGAGGGGCCTCTGGAGTGAAGTGGTACTCGGCACGCGCGCCGAGGCGTGTCACGCTCCATCCAACGCTGCGTCGCGTGAACACCTCTTCGGCGCCATCCGCCCAGCGGCTTGCGGTGGCGATCATCTGTGGGAAGGCGTCATCGGTGAGAACCTCTCGGAGGGTGGTGCGAATTGCGACGGCGGAGAGGACGCTTCCAGAAACCGTGCCGCCGATGCCGCCCGTGTCGATCTCATCGCGCTTGAGCTCTGCAGCGATCTGCTCCGCGAGTTCTCGCCTCATCCCGTAGGCGGCGCCAGGGAGGCCGCCAGCGATCGCTTTCCCGATGACCAAAAGATCTGGCTGAAGTGACCAGGCGGCAGTTGCGCCGCCAGGACCTAACGAAATGGTGTGTGTCTCATCTGCAATGAGGAGTGCGCCGTATTTTGTGGCCAGGGTTCGGAGCGCGGCGTGATAGCCAGGATCTGGGAGCACGATGCCGATATTGGTCAGCGCCGGTTCAATCAGGATGGCCGCAACATCACCTGCGGCGAGCGCCGCCTCCGTTGCGACGAGATCGTTGATCTCAACAACACGCGTCGTGACTGAAGGATCCACTTGCGGTCCGGTGTTTCCCGGACGAGTCTGTGCTGCTCCAGCGCTGCCGCCAGGCGCTGCAATGGCAAACGTCTCGTCAACGGTGCCGTGGTAGCACCAGTTGTGAACCAAGACTTTGGGGCGCTTCGTGACGGCGCGAGCGATCCGCAGGACGAAGCGATTCGCATCTGTTGCGGTGAGACAGAGCTGCCAGAGCGGGAGGCCGAAGCGGCGCGTCAGCTCTTCGGCCGCATCGATCGCCGCCTCTGACGGGAGCATGGTGGTGGCACCGTTCTCGAGCTGCGCTGCAATCGCGCGCGTGAGTGGCGCTGGTGCGTGCCCGGCCATGGCGGCGGTATCGCCGAGGGCAAGGTCGAGATACTGGTGCCCATCAATGTCAGTAATCGTTGCACCGCGCGCGGATGCTGCATACGGCGGAACTGGTGAGGCCCACCGCTGCATCCAGCTCATGGGAACCCCGCCAACGAGGCTCCCTCCGGCTCGTGTGGCGAGCTGTGCCGCCCGCGGATGGGCACGCGCGAATCGATCTGACTCCTCTGCGAAAAGGCGTTGCAGGCGTGCGTCATCAATGCGCGGGGCGTGGCTCATGGGCGTTACATTCGACTGCGGATTGCCCAGAGATCAGGAAAGACGGGTCGATGCAGGCTTGCCGCGAGATACTCAACTCCCGTTGATCCGCCAGTACCTATCTTGCGCCCAATCGTTCGCTCCACCATCTTCACGTGACGGTACCGCCACTCTTGAAGTCCTTCATCGATGTCCACAAGTAGCTCCAGCATTGACGCAACCTCGCCTCCCTGGCGATAGAGCGTGAGGAGCAGATCTTGCAACCCTTCGTCGCCCGTGTACTGCTCCGCGTAGTCGCGCGTAAGTAAGTGTGCTGGAACGGCGTGGTTACTTGACGCGAGCCAGGCGATCACTGCATCCCAGAGGCTTGGCTGCTGCGCCGTTGCATGGACGCGAGCACGTGCGTCAGGTTCCGGAAGTAGATCGGCGAGCCGAGGGTTGCGCACACCGAGGAGCGCCTCCAGCTCGCGGAACTGTGCCGATTCGAATCCACTTGAGGTCGCGAGCCGGTTTCGGAACGAGGCAAACTCAAGTGGGGTGAGCGTCTCAAGTACGTCAACCTGGGCCACGGCGATTTTTAGGATGTGACGCACGCGGCTGATTCGGTGCGCGGCACGCCACGCATCCGCAGCGCCAAGTGCGCGTGCGGCGCCGCGCAGCTCGTGCAGCATCTCTTTGAACCAGAGTTCATACGTCTGGTGGATGACAATGAATAGCTTCTCATCGTGCTCTTCCGAACGAGGCGTCTGCAAGGTCAGCAGCTCGTCAAGGCGGAGGTAGCCCGCGTACGTGAGGCCTGGGTCAGTTCCCTTTTCAGCGTCGCTCATCCCCCTGATGCTACGCCTCTCTAGAAAAGCGTGAGGCTCCGTCCCACCCTGCGGCGGAACG
>CAIZYO010000183.1 GCA_903937225.1 uncultured Chloroflexota bacterium
GCGAGCAGCATCTTCTGCTGTGGTGGCATGGGGACGCCTCCGTAGACAACACCGCTGCGCAGTGGGAGGTGCTTCCCGTAGGTGGTGCAACTCTCGGAGATCTGCACGGCGAGCTCGCGCGTTGGCGTCAGGACGAGTGCGCGAACGGGGTGACGCGCTGGGCTCGGTGACGGTGTGGCGAACGGCTTAAGGAGATGCATGATCGGCAAGACGAATGCGGCAGTCTTCCCTGTGCCGGTCTGCGCCGCACCGAGAAGGTCGCGACCCTGGAGGACGTGCGGGATCGCCTGCTCCTGGATTGGGGTGGGCTCGGTATATCCCTCAGCAGCAACCGCGCGCAAGAGTTCGGGGGCAAGGTTCAAATCGGCAAATGTGGGCATCTGCGAGCAGCGTACCCGACTGAGGCGGATGGGGTGCGATGATCGGGGTATGAGCAACGATGCAACGCTTCTCGGCGCGCTCGCCCCTGCGGCGCCGCTCGCCGCGCGGATGCGGCCAGCCACGATTGACGAGGTGGTGGGACAGGAGGCGCTCATTGGTCTTGGTGCGCCGCTGCGTCGTCTCCTCGAGCGCGGCGAGACACCATCACTACTCCTCTGGGGGCCACCAGGCTCCGGCAAGTCGACGCTTGCGGCCGTCATTGCCGCCGCCGTTCGCGCCGTTCCCACCAGCCTCTCCGCAACGAGCGACGGCGTGGCCGAGGTGCGTAAGGCGGTCGCCGCCGCGGCGGAGCGTCGTGCGCATGGTGAGCAGACGCTTCTCTTCATTGACGAGCTCCACCGATTCAGCCGCACGCAGCAGGATGCGCTGCTGCCGCATGTTGAGTCGGGGACGATCATCTTGGTCGGTGCAACCACGGAGCCGCCACCACGCGCTATCTCGCCAGCGCTCCTTTCACGAATGCGCACCTTCCGCCTCGCGCCACTCACCCAAGAAGATCTCACCACGCTGCTTCAGCGTGCACTCGACGATGCGCGCGGGTTTGGCGGCAAGGTTTCTGTTGACGAAGATGCGCGACGGCAGTTGATTGGGTTCGCCGCAGGAGATGCGCGACGCATGTTGACGCTGCTCGACCTTGCCGTCCTCATGACGCCTGCGGGGAGCGCGGTGACGCCGAACGAGGTACTCCTCGCGGCGCAAGATCGGAGCCTGCCGTATGACCAGTCAGGCGTCACGTCGGCGCTGATCAAGAGCATTCGCGGCAACGATCCAGATGCGGCGATCTGGTGGCTCGCCACTGCACTCGAAGGGGGCGAGGATCCGCGCATCATTGCGCGACGACTTCTGGTTTCCGCCTCTGAAGATGTGGGGAACGCTGATCCCGCCGCGCTCCCGCTCGCTGTGGCAGCGGCGCAGGTGGTGGAGCTCGCCGGATCTCCAGAGTGCGACTACGCGTTGGCTCAAGCGGTGACGTATCTCGCCTCGGCGCCGAAATCACCGCGCGCCGGCGAGGCGCTCGCCGCCGCACGTGAACAGATTGCAGCGGCGGGACAGCTCCCAGTGCCAGGACATCTGCGCGCCGCAGCGAAGACGTATCAGTCGCCGCACGCGATGGGTGAGCCGTTTGACGTTGCGCAGGAGTATCTACCGAACGAGATCCGTGCGAAGCGTTTCTACGATCCATCCGGAAGCGGCTCAGAAGCGCTGCTGCGCGATCGCATTGCGCAGTTGCGCGCCGCCCGAACAGCGAACGGCGCTCGCACCGCGGAGTGACGAGAGCGCGTTAGGCGAGTCCGTGCTGGAGGAGCAGCGCGTGATCGCCGAGCAGTTCACCCGTTGGTGCGTCGGCAACGATCCGTCCACCACCCATGACGATGCTTCGTGAGAAGGTGGCGCGCGCAAGCTCAAGATCGTGCGTGCTGACGATCAGCGTTTGGCGCAACGTCCCAAGGAGTTCAATCAACTCGCGGCGTCCGCGCGGATCGAGGCCGGCGGAGGGTTCGTCAAAGACGAGGATGCTCGGCTCCATGGAGAGCACGGTGGCGAGTGCCACGCGCTTCCGCTGGCCAATGGAGAGGCGCATCGGTGGCCGAGTGGCAAGGTCGAGTGCGCCAACAGCGGCGAGTGCCGCTTCGACACGATCGTGCACCGCACCAGCATCAAGCCCCATATGGATTGGACCAAAGGCCACGTCCTCCCAGACGGTTGGCGAGAAGAGTTGATCGTCTGGGTCCTGGAAGACGAGTCCGACCTCCGCGCGCACGCGACCGATCGTCTCATCCGACACGTTCATCCCTGCAACACGAACACTTCCATGCGTTGGTCGGTAGATCCCATTCAGGTGCAACATCAGCGTGCTCTTCCCTGCACCGTTCGGCCCAAGGAGCGCCACCTTCTCGCCGCGCGCAATATGCATGTCAATGCCACGGAGCGCTTCGGTGCCGTCGGGATATCTGAAGTGAAGGTGCTCAAGGTGCACCCAGTGGTCATCACCTGTCGGTTCGCCGTCGTGGGCGTGCGGGTGCGCATGTGCGGCAGGGAGCCCTGCGTGCGAGTGGCTGTGAGTGTGCGCGTCGCTCATCTCAGAACCTTGGCAGAAGCGCGCCGGCGGCGCTGATCAGTGCAAATGCGGCCAAGGCAAGGGCCGCCTTCTGAACGATGCGAGGGTCGGTCTGCTGCAGTCCGCCGAACGAGAGCGAGCCACGCGCCCCACGCGCCGTTGCCGCCTCCTCAACGCGCGCGGCGCGGGCATACGCGCGCAGGAAGAGTGCGCCAGCGAGGTTCCCCGTGACTCGTGCACGCCACGGAATAGAGCCGCCGGCGCGCTCGCGTGTCTCACCGATGGGACTTGCGGAGCGAGAGGAGCGCGCGCGAAGCATCCGTGTCGCCTCGTTGCGAAGCAGGTCGAGGTAGCGAATGGTGAGACCCGCACTTGTTGCGATCGTGTCAGGGAGCTTGAGCGCGCGTAGCGACCCGACGATGCTCTCAATTGGGTAGAGCTTGACCAAGATCAGTGCAACCTGGACAGAGATCCACGCCTTCAGCGCCGTGGTGAGGATGATGCGCAGACCGGCACCACTCACGCTGAGGCTGATCGCCCCCAACTCGCCCGCCCAGATGATCTCGTCACTCCGCGTGAAGAGGAGGGGGAGTGCCGCAA
>CAIZYO010000184.1 GCA_903937225.1 uncultured Chloroflexota bacterium
CCCACTGCCCCTCGTGCAAGGGTGAGGTGCTGCGGGATGAGGTTCGCCACCGCTGCCCGAATCCATGGTGTGAGGCGCAACTGTTTGAAGGGCTCCGCCACGCCATTGGGCGTGGCGCACTAGACATTGAGGGGCTTGGTGAAAAACTGCTTGCGCAGCTGGTCGACCGGGGGCGGGTGCGACGGTTGGCGGATCTTTTCACGCTGACGACTAGTGATCTTGATGGCCTGGAGCGAATGGGGAGCGCTGCGGCGAAGGAGAAGAAGGCCGGCGCCAATCGCATTGACAACGTGCTGCGTGAACTGAATCGACGGAAGGAGCAAGAGCTTTGGCGTGTGCTCGTTGCGCTCGGAATTCGTCATGTTGGCGAGACGACCGCCCGAGATCTCGCCGCTGAGCTTTCGCGCCGCGTCCCCGCTGGCCCAGAGTGGAGCGCGCGCGTTGCCGCGGAACTGCGAACGTTGAAGAGCGAAGATCTGACGAGCGTAAGCGGCGTGGGGTCGGTCGTGGGCGAGAGCATTGAACGCTTCTTCGCCAGCGAGGCCACGGGGGGTGGGCTGCAAGAGCTTCTGGCCGCGGGGGTGACCTTCAAGCCGAGCGCGGTCTCCGCTGCGCCTGGAACCTCAGGCCCACTGAGCGGAGAGGTCGTTGTGGTGACTGGGACTTTCGCGATCTCAGGGCTGAGCCGGCGGGAGGCGCACGATCGCATCCGCGCGGCGGGGGGAGCCGTTGCTGAGGCTGTGACCGCCAAGACGACCCTGCTTGTGGCGGGTGAGAAGGGTGGGAGTAAGCGCGCGGATGCGGAGCGGCTCGGCGTCCGCATCGTGGACGAGGCGGGCTTTCTTCGGATTCTCGGGGAGTCTGCGTCGGGCGGGTAGGATTCTCGCATGAGTAAACTCACCCGAGCCGAAGTGGAGAAGGTTGCCGCACTTGCTCGCCTTGGCCTAACGAGCGAAGAGGTTGAGGCGTTGCAGGGCGACCTCAACCTGATCCTCGAGCAGTGGGCTCGCCTCGCCGAGGTTGATACGTCAAGCGTTCCAGCGAGCGCACAGACGATCGTTCAGGTGATGCCACTACGTGACGACACCCCGAGCCCGTCGCTCTCCGTAGATGCGGCACTGCAAAACGCTCCAGCGCGTAGCGGCGACTTCGTCAGGGTGCAGGCGATCCTCAGCGAGGAGGCCGACGGATGAGTGCAGAACTTCGCCGGGCAACGGCGGCTCAGCTTCGCGCAGGCTTCGGGAGCGGTGCGTTTACGTCCCTCGAGGTTGTTGACGCACTTCTCGGTGCAATTGCACAGGAAGATGCTGCACTCGGTGCATGGCTGCACCTACGAACAGGCGAGGTGCGTGGAGAGGCGCAGCGCGCTGATGATGCCTATGCAGCGGCTCGAGCCAGCGGAGCGGAGGCGGTGCGCGCACTTGCACCACTTCTTGGCGTCCCCATTGCTCTGAAGGATCTCGTCAACATGGTTGGCACTCCGACAACCGCTGGCTCAAAGATCCTTGAGGGCTATATCAGTCCCTACGACGCCACGATCACCACCAAACTGAAGGCTGCAGGCGCGCTCATCCTCGGGAAGACGAACATGGATGAGTTCGCGATGGGCTCGTCAACTGAGTTCAGCGCGTACCGGCGTACGGTCAATCCGTGGGATCGTGAACGTGTCCCAGGTGGCTCATCAGGCGGCTCTGCTTCAGCAGTTGCGGCCCTCCATGCGCCACTCAGTATTGGCAGCGATACGGGTGGATCCATCCGTCAGCCGGCGAGCCTCACAGGGATCACGGGGTTGAAGCCAACCTACGGCCGCGTCTCACGCTACGGCATCGTTGCATTCGCATCCTCCCTTGATCAGATCGGACCATTCGCGCGCAGCGCGCAAGACGCTGCGTTGATGCTCCATGCGATTGCTGGATCTGACCCCCGCGACGCGACAAGCTCCGCACTCCCTGTTGACGCGGCACTGCTCACGCTCCCGCAAGGGGACCAAGCGGCGAGTGCGATCAAGGGGAAGCGCTTCGCCCTCCCCAAGGAGTACTTCGTGGCGGGAATGGAGCCTGGTGTTGAGGCGGCGGTCCGTGCCGCGGTTGCTGCACTGCAGTCAGCGGGTGCTGTCATTGATGAAGTGAGCCTTCCAACCACAGAGCATGCCCTTGCCACCTACTACATCGTCGCGCCCGCCGAAGCGTCTGCGAATCTTGCGCGCTATGACGGGATTAGATACGGCGCGTCAAAGCATGGTGGCGGCGATCTGCTTGATGGCTATCTCGCCACGCGTGGTCGGGGCTTCGGACCAGAGGTGCGCCGACGCATCATGCTCGGCACGTATGCGCTCTCGGCGGGCTTCTACGATGCGTACTATCTCAAGGCGCAGAAGGTGCGCACCCTGATTGCCCGTGACTTCGATCGCATCTGGTCGGCGGGGTATGACGCGATCGTCGCGCCAGCGAGCCCGTCGGTCGCGTGGAAGTTTGGGGCGAAGATGAGTGATCCTGTCGCTATGTATCTCGCCGATGCCTGCACGATCCCAACGAATATGGCGGGGCTCCCAGGGCTCAGCACGCCGTGCGGGCTCTCCGAAGGTCTCCCAGTTGGCCTGCAACTGATCGGCGCACCGTGGAGTGAAACTGGACTCCTTTCAATCGCAGCTGGCTACGAAGCACTCACCGCCGATGCGCCGTGGCGTGCCCAGGAGCCAACCGATCTTGCAGCGCTTGGAGGTGCCGCATGAGCGACTTCGCACAGCGCACCCTCGCCGATCGCGTGCATGCGGTCCCACCGTCTGGCATCCGCCGCTTCTTCGACATCGCTGCTCAGATGGAGGACATCATCAGCCTCGGCGTCGGCGAACCGGACTTTGATACGCCGACCCACATCACCGAGGCGGCGATCAGTAGCCTTCGTGCCGGACGGACGCACTACACATCAAACTACGGGACGCCAGAGCTGCGCGCCGCAATCTCCGACAAGATTTTCGAGCGATCGGGTGTGCGCTACGACCCAGCGACCGAGATCATCGTCACGATCGGTGCCTCTGAGGCGGTTGACCTCGCCATTCGCGGGACAATCAATCCGGGTGACGCGCTCATCCTCCCGGAGCCCTCGTACGTTGCGTATCTCCCCGCCGTGATCTTTGCGGGTGGCCAGGTGCGATCAATCCCAACGAGTGCGGCTGATGGTTGGCGTCTAGACACTGCCGCAGTCGCTGCCGCGGCGCCAGGGGCGAAGGCGCTCTTCCTCGGATATCCGGCGAATCCCACCGGTGCAACGCTTGATGAGGCAACGCGCACCGAACTCGCGCGCATTGCAGTGGAGCAGGATCTCCTGGTGATCAGCGACGAGATCTATGACCGTCTGGTCTATGAGGGCCCAGAGCATCGGGCGATCTCCGCGTACCCAGGGATGAAGGAGCGAACGATTCTGATCGGCGGCTTTTCAAAGTCCTACGCAATGACGGGTTGGCGTGTTGGTTTCCTCTGCGCACCCGCGGAGATCGTTGCCGGTCTCGTCAAGATTCATCAGTACGCGATCATGAGCGCACCCACGCCGTCACAGGATGCCGCGCTTGAGGCGCTTCGCAACGGCGAGCCCGCCCTTGAAGAGATGCGCGCCGCCTATGCGCGTCGCCGGAGCATCGTCCTGGATGGACTTGCCGCACTGAAACTCCCGACGGGTGCACCGAAGGGGGCCTTCTACGCCTTCCCGGATATCTCCGCACTCGGCATCAGTGACGACGCGTTCGCTGAGCGCCTCCTACAAGAGGAGCGAGTCGCTGTTGTTCCCGGGTCAGCCTTCGGGGAGAGCGGACGCGGCCATGTGCGGATCTGCTACGCCGTATCGGAAGAGAAGTTGCGCGAAGCGCTCGTCCGCATCGGGCGCTTTGTGGCGTCGCTGAAGGTGGCTTCCGCATGAGTTGGGAGGCGGTAATCGGCATTGAGATCCATGTGCAGTTGCGCACCGCAACGAAGATGTTCTGTCCTTGTGCGATCCCAGCAGAGGGGGACGCGCCAAACACGCGCACCTGCCCAACCTGCCTCGGCCTCCCAGGCGCCCTCCCTGTGCCGAACCGCACCGCCATCGAGAAAGTACTCGCCGTGGGTGCCGCGATCGGTGCGAAGAGTCCCGCAACCACACGTTGGGACCGGAAGAACTACTTCTATCCCGACCTCCCGAAGGGCTACCAGATCAGTCAGCTTGATCTTCCGCTTGCGGAGCACGGCAGCATCGCCGTCACCACGAGCGCTGGGTCTGGCTCCGTGCGAATTCGACGCGCACACCTCGAGGAAGATACGGCGCGCCTGCGCCATGAAAAGGGTGCTGACGGCACGAGGGCGAGCCTCATCGATTACAACCGCTCTGGCGTCGCTCTCCTTGAGATCGTCACTGAGCCAGATATCCGTGATGGTGAGACTGCGCGTCGATACGCAGAAGAGCTCCGCCTCCTCCTGCGTACGATCGGCGCGGCTGACGCCGAGATGGAGAACGGCCAGTTGCGTGTGGAGGCGAACATCTCGCTGCGCCCCTCAAGCGATGCTCCGTTCGGTACTCGAGTAGAAGTGAAGAATATGAACTCGTTCCGCTCCGTCGAACGAGCGATCGCGTATGAGGCGTCACGCCAGGCAGAGGTGCTCGACGCGGGTGGAACCATCACCCAGGAGACGCGTGGATGGGACGAGGGGAGCGAGACCACCTACACGATGCGCGCAAAGGAGGACTCGCACGATTACCGCTACTTCCCTGAGCCGGACCTGCCACCACTCGACATTGATCCCGCCTGGCTCGCAGCGATCGTCGCTGGCCTCCCTGAGCTCCCAGGAACTCGTCGCGCGCGCTATGTCAGCGAGCTCGGACTCACCGAATATGACGCCAGCGTCCTAGTTGCCGAGCCACGCGCCGCCGCCCTTTTTGAGGCGGCACGTGCCGCCCAGAAGGAGCTGGACGCGAAACTGCTTGCGAATTGGGTGAGCGGCGAATACCTGCGCGTGGCGAAAGAGGGGGCAGCCGACCCTGATCCGGACCAGTTTGCTGCGCTCGTCGCCGCGGTTGCGAGCAAGGAGATCAACGGAACCACGGCGAAGGCGCTCTTCGCCGAGATGATCACAACGCCATTGAACATTCGTGAAGTGATCGTCTCGCGAGGGCTTGGTCAAATCAGCGACACGGGGGCGCTGGAGAAGATCATCGCCGACGTCATCGCAGCGAATCCACAAGCGATCGCTGACTGGAAGGCGGGGAAGCAGCAGGCGGTGAGCTTCCTCGTTGGTCAGGCGATGAAGGCGAGCAAGGGGCGCGGCGATGCTGCGCTCCTTGGCGAACTCATTCGCGCAGCACTCGATCGCTGAGATGCTCGATATCGTTCGCCTTGTCACCGGAGGCTTTGGGGTTGCTGGCCTTCTGTATTTGGCGCGTCAACTTCCGCCGCTGCTGACGCAGTATCAGCTCCATCAGGCGCGTGTTGGCGGAGCGAAGCGCTACAGCGAGTGGCGCGGCGCGCCTGGATCCGGCCCCGACGTTCTTGATCGCCTTGAGGGGGAGCTGATCGTTTCGCGGCTGAAGCGCCTCGCCGGCGTCGGCGTTGCCTCCATTGTTGGGATTGCGCTCGCCCTCTTCCCGCCGTTCCGCTGACTCTTTCGTTAGGCGCTCGGGCCTGAAACCTTTAGACGCTGCACCTCGATCGCCGTGCAGCGATCTTGCACGAACGAGACTCCCGCATCTGCGGCGAGTGCCGCAGCTTCCGGACTGATGATGCCGAGTTGCAACCAGATCGCACCCGCGCCAACCGCGATGGCATCCCGTGTTACGGCGGCGCAGTCTTCTGAGCGTCGAAAGACATCAACGAGGTCAATGCGTTCTCCGTTTGGAAGTGATGCTGCTGCGGTGGCAAGGTCCGGAAAGCAGGGGAGTCCAGCAACTCCATCAGCCAGCGCGTTTGCTGCGGGGTTGACTGGGAGGATGCGCCAGCCAGCGGCCTTTAGGGCGAGCAGGACGCCGTGCGAGGGGCGGTCAGGCTTCGGTGACGCGCCAACAACGGCGATCGTGCGACTTTCGGCGAGGAGGGCACGGAGCTGCTCGTCGGAGGGAGGGGGCGCGCCGCCCCCCTCGGCAGCGTCAATCGCCGCCCTGATCCTCGTGCGTTCGTGCTCATCCATCGGCTAATCCTACTCGCTCGGTAGACTCCGTCCGTGAGCAAGAAGCCCGACTTCACCCATCTCCACGTCCACACCGAGTTCAGCCTGCTCGACGGCATGAGCAAGATCGACGCGCTCATGGACGAGACAAAGGCGCTCGGCATGGACTCCATTGCGATTACCGATCACGGAGCCCTCTACGGAACCGTGCAGTTTGTTCAAGCGGCGACGAAACGCGGGATCAAACCGGTCATCGGTGTGGAGACGTACGTTGCGCGTCGCGGCATGGGCGATAAGGAGGGGAAGGCTGACCAGCAGCCCTTCCACCTCGTCTTGCTCGCCACGAGCGCAACCGGCTATCGCAACCTCTGCCGACTCGTCACTGACGCGCACCTTGACGGCATGTACTACAAGCCGCGCATTGACCTTGAACACCTGGCGAAGTATTCGGAAGGGCTGATTGGACTCTCCGGCTGCCTGAACGGTGAGATCGCGCGCGCTCTAGAGGTTGATGACTGGGAGCATGCCCGCGCACTCGCTGGGCGTTACGGTGACATCTTTGGGAAGGACCGCTTCTATCTTGAAGTGCAGGATAAAGATCGGAAGAGCGTC
>CAIZYO010000185.1 GCA_903937225.1 uncultured Chloroflexota bacterium
GCGCATTGAGGCGCAGAACCGTTTGGCGAAGTGCCTCTGGGAACTCGGCGACCTTGCCGGCTCAAAGAAGGAGTATCAGGCAACGCTCGCACTCGACCCACTCAACCGGATCGCCGAGCGAAATCTTGAGCGACTCAAGGGGCTGATGAAGCAGGTGGGGAAGAAGATCACCCCGAGCTCTGAAGGCGCACCAACCCCCGCAGGAATCTTCATCCAAGAGGCGGGGACCACAGGATTCGCGCACCTTACGAATGTGACCGACGTTGCGACGCTCGCGCAGGTGAACCCGGGCGACGCGGTTGAACTGCTGACGCTCGGCAACCGACTCGTTGCCAAGGCGAATGGCATTGAGATTGGGCGCGTAGAGCCGCGAATCGCGGCGCGCCTCCTGAAGCTGATCGCCGACGGCAACGTCTATAGCGCAGGCATCACGTCAATCAGCGGTGGCGACATTCGCATCATCATTCGCGAGGAGCACGTGAGCAGCAAGAACATTGGGAAGGTCTCCTTCCCAACGGCGACGCGCACCAGCGACGAGCGACCATATACGAAGGGCTCCTTCTTCCGTGAGGACGAAGGATTCAGCGATGACGACGACGATGACGATCTCTATGAGGAGGAGAAGCCGGAAGCGGAGCGCGTGACGGCGGAACCACCTGAGAAGACCGCCGACGACGCCTTCCTCCCTGAGAGCGAAGAGGCCAGTACCGAAGAGTAGGACGCGGCGCGCGGAGAGGGAGGGAGAGTGTCTACCTACCTTCGTGATGCGCGAGCGGCTCGCACCGTCGCCGCCATTCGAACGGAAGGGGCCGTCCTCCTTGACCTAAGCGCGGAGAGCGCATCGCTCGCTGCCGCTGGTGCACGTCACGGCGCGCGTAGCATTGTGCATGCAACGGATCAACTCGCAGAGTGGGAGATTGCACTCGCGCTGCGACCACCGAGCGTGCGCGGACTTGAACTCGCTGTTGCACAGTTGCTCGAAGAGATCGGCACCGAACTAGATACTGGCTGGCGCGGGAGCTGTGGTGCCTGTGGTCAACCGCTCCGCATTGCGGCCTGGCGCTGGGAGAGCGCCGCAGCGGATGCCGATTCGAACCGTCGCCCCACAGCGCGACGCGCCACCTGTGCCGCCTGCAAGAACCTTGGCAAGCGCGGGGACGCCTCCGAGATGCGTCCTGGTGAGGCGGCAGTACGCGTTGAACTCTCCGAAGATCAGCGCCGCGAGGCCCAGGGCGCGACGGGTGGCGCAGCTGAACTGCGCTGGACACCTCGGCAGCTCAGCGTCTTCCTCGCCGCACGGCGCGCACTCGCACGTTCGAACGAGTCGGCGAGCACACTCGCCGCACTCCGAGTGGCGGTCACGCGTGCGGCACTCCTCTGTGCGCGGCCCGCGGATGCGCGCGAAGCAGAGAAGGCGTGGTGGGAGGCTGCGCCGTGGCAGGCACTCGCCGACGTCGTTGATGAGCAACGCCGAACGCTCCTCCTCGCGCCAGAGCTACCCCGCGATCTTTCGCTCAGCGGAGATCTCGTCAACCTGAGTTACCCAGGAAACCCCGTGATCTTGGTGCGCGCGTCAGCCGCCGCGCGAGCAGTCGCTGCGGGGCTTAGCACCAGTAAGGGGACGAACGTTGCACTGATCCATCTACACATCGGAACTGAGGAGCGCCTCCGCCTCGACCGCGCACTCGCGGCGGCACTCGCTGGTGGCGAGGAGGGTGACGCGGATCCTGCGCTTCGCGTGGATCCGAATGACGCGAGTAGCGTGACCTCTGCGATCGCACGGGCGATCGTTGCGGTAGATCCGCTCATCAAGAACGGGAGCGGGGCGATCATTGAGGTCCCTGCAACGTTGGCCGCACTCGCGGGGACACTGACGGCGGTGAGCATGGCGGGCGGACTTGTCACAGGGCTCGAGCGCACCGTTGACGAGAGTGACCGGCCATGGTGGTGGATTGCTGTGAGCGTTCCGCCTGCGGCGGCGCGTGGTGCGCGCTCGGTGCGCGGCGGCATTGAACGAATCAGTGGCGACGCGTTGCAACGGATGGTTGCTGAGATCCTTGTTGAGCGCGGTGAGCCGACGACGCCAGAACTTCTCCTGACGCTCTACGCACAGCGCCGCTCTGCGAGTGGTGATCTGTTGGAGAGTGGTGCACTTCTTGATGAGTTCAACGAACTGCTCTCGCTGCGGGAAGGGCTTCGACCGATCGGTTCGCTTGATCGTCTCGTTGCCGCCTCTGGGCGCCGCATCTTCGTGGAGGGACGCGACGAGCGCGCTCGACTCGCAGGCGTGGGTGGCGATCGCGACGACGCGGGGCACTGGGCGGCGGCTGCGGCTGGGGCCTCCGCGGGGTACGCCGATGGTGAGGATCCTGATCTTGCGAAGGTCCTTCGCGAGGCGTACTACGTTGAGGATGAGCTCGGGGTTCGTCCGCGCTGGCCGGGTGGAAACCGGTCGGAGGAGCGCCTTCAGAACGTTGCAACGCTGCTCCGCATTGGGGCGGCCATGGGCTTGCACAGCGCGGTGGCGCCAGCCCTTGCACCACTCCTTGTGAACGGGCTTCCGCTTAGTCGGCAGGTTGCACGCGACCCGATTGACTCATCACCGCCACTGCGACACCGCTCGGACCGCGCCGCGTTTGACCAGATCGATGTCTTGCTCTTCCGTCGCGGCAAGAGTCTCTTAATGTGTGAAGTGCAGCTCGGCCCACTCCCGCTCGGCGCACTCCTCCTCGGTCGTCACGCAAAGGTGGCGACCGACCAAGAAGTGGTTCGACTTCTGGTGACAGATCGCGCGCTCCTGCGACTCGCGGAGGTGCGCATCCAACGCGATGAGCGGCTAGCCGCTGCATGGGAGGAGGGGAACTGGCACCTCCTTGCAACCGATCAGTTGGCGCGACTCGCGCAGCGTGAGAATCCGCGCCTCGCCGACCTTGAGCGCTACCTTGGCGCGGGGCCGTTAGAGCGAAAGCCTGGTGCACAGCTTGACCTCAGCTCGTTTGGATGGGGAGAGCGAACCGGTGATGAAGGAGAAGCGTCATGATGTCTGGTATGGAACTGATGAACGCGATCTTCCTGGCCGCCACGATCGGCGTTGGCCCCTTCTGGTTCCTGATGGCGCTGCGACCGCGCGCAACGATCACTCACCGTCTAATGCGTACTCCATGGCCAGTGGTTGGCATTGGGCTCATCTATGCAAGCCTCGTCCTTCCAAACGTTGGTGCGATCCTTGAGACACTGCTCAGCCCAACGTTGGCCGCTATCTCGATGTCACTCGCAACACCGGAGGGGAGTCTCGCCGTCTGGCTGCACGTCCTTGCCTTTGATCTGTTGGCGGGGCGCTTCATCTGGCTCGACGGACTTTCGCGCGGTGTCGGTGCGCCACTCCGTATTGCCTCACTCACCCTTGCGCTGATGTTCGGACCGATCGGGCTGCTCCTCCATCTCGCCCTCCGCCCTCGCGGCGTACAGGATCCCTCCCAGCCCGTATCCTGACCACGAGGCACCCAGTGAGGGGTGCAGGAGC
>CAIZYO010000186.1 GCA_903937225.1 uncultured Chloroflexota bacterium
CCCGCAACGCTAATGAGCGACTTGTCGGTGCCGCCCATTCGCGTCCCCGAACCTGCCGCAACAAGAACCACATCAACCAGCATCGAGCGCCTCACTGATCGCTTCGCGGAGCGTCGCCACGGCGATCACTTTCAGGCCATCAGGGGCGGGCTCTGGCGTGACGCCACGACGAGGTGCGGGGACGATCGCGCGCGTAAACCCGTGGCGCGCCGCCTCGCGAAGCCTTCGCCCAAGTCCCGCCACGGGGCGCAACTCTCCGAGAAGTCCAACCTCGCCGACCGCCACCGTCTCGCGACTGATCGGTCGATCACTCTGCGACGACGCAAGTGCGAGCGCGAGCGGCAGGTCGAGCGCCGGCTCATCAAGGACGATGCCGCCGACGAGGTTCGCGTAGATGTCGCGATCGCCAACGGCAATCCCCGCTCGTCGGCCGAGGACGGCGGCGAGTAGGGCGAGACGCGCGGAATCAAGGCCACGCCCCGTGCGCCGCGGAGCGCCGAATGCGGCGCCCGCGACGAGTGCCTGTACCTCCACAAGCATCGGACGACTCCCCTCAAGGAGTGGGGCGACCACGGCGCCAGGTGCCCGCGCCTCACGCTCGTCAATAAAGGCGCGACCCGGATCCTCAATGCTGGTGAGGCCACGCTCTCCCATCTCGAGGAGTCCAAGTTCATCGGTGGAGCCGAAGCGATTTTTTGCCGCACGCAGTGTGCGCAGTGTGCCGTGGCGATCACCATCGAGCATCACAACCGCATCCACCAGATGTTCAAGCGTCTTTGGCCCAGCAATGCTCCCCTCTTTGGTGACGTGGCCGACCAGGATGACGGCGCAGTTCGTTGCGCGTGCGATCCCCGCGAGCCAGTCCGCGGCGCCGCGCACCTGGCCGACACTCCCCGCTGGGCCTTCAAGGCCGCCGAGCGTTGCGGTCTGGATTGAATCAACGATGAGCAGTGTTGGGTGCGAAGCGAGGAGCGCCTCACCGATCGCGCCAACTTCGTTCTCCGCAAGGAGTTCCACGCCCTCCGCAGCAGGGCCATCCATCAAGCCGAGGCGCTCCGCACGATCTGCAATCTGCGCGGATGACTCTTCCCCAGATGCGTAGAGGACACGTCCGCCCGCCGCTGCAATTCCCGCGGCAGCCTGCAGCAGGAGCGTGCTCTTTCCAATCCCTGGCTCACCGCCGAGAAGCACCAGAGATCCCGGTACCGCGCCACCGCCGAGTACGCGATCAAACTCTGGGACGCCGAGTGGGAGTCGCGGCGCGCGGTCAGCGCCAGCGAGCTTTAGCGCCTGAGGTCGAGCGGGGCCTCCGCCACCTGAACTGTGGGTTGCGCGTGCGCGTGTGCTTGCGCTTGGTCGCTCTTTGACGGTCTCAACGAGTGAGTTCCACTCGTTGCAATTACGGCAGGGGTTCTCAAATGCTGGCGCCTCAAAGGCGCAGCGTTGACAGAGCCAGACGCTCTTACTCTTCGCCATCGGGGCTCCGCCCCGAATCAGTCTGCAGCGCCGACTGGCTCAGCCGGCAGAGCGGCAGAGGCGGCACCGCCCTCTTCTCGAATCATCACTGCGATCGCGCCATCAACAACGTCCACCACGTATGCGGCGTTCACCGGATCGGCGCCGAGGAGGAGACGCTCAGCGAGCGGATCTTCAACAAGTGACTGGATGGTACGGCGGAGCGGACGCGCACCGTAGGTCACGTCGTAGCCAACCTTGATGAGGTGATCCTTCGCTGCATCCGTAATGGTGAGCTCATGACCCTGCTCACGCAGCTGGCTGATGATGCGCTTGACGAGCAGATCAACAATGCGACGCATCTCTTCTTGACTGAGCGGTCGGAAGACGATGCTCGCATCGACGCGATTCAGGAATTCTGGGCGGAAGGCCTTCTTCAACTCTTCGTCGACCTTCGCGCTGATCAGGCTGTACTCCTCTTCTGCGCGGGCCCCCTCGCCTTCGCCGCGTGCACGGAAGCCGAGTGACGACGGGGTCTGGATCTGTCGCGCACCAAGATTGGAGGTCATGATCAAGATCACATTGCGGAAGTCGACGCGGCGTCCCTTCGCATCCGTGAGCTGGCCATCCTCCAAGATCTGCAAGAGGATGTTGAAGACTTCGCTGTGCGCCTTCTCAATTTCGTCAAGAAGCACTACGGCGTACGGTCGACGTCGAATCGCCTCGGTAAGCTGTCCGCCATCATCAAAGCCGACGTAGCCCGGAGGTGCACCGACGAGTCGGCTCGTGTTGTGGCGTTCCATGAACTCGCTCATATCAATCTTGATCAACGCGTCTTCCGTGCCGAACATGAACTCAGCGAGCGCCTTAGCGAGCTCCGTCTTTCCGACGCCTGTCGGCCCGAGGAAGAGGAAGCTGCCGATCGGGCGCTTCGGATCTTTCAGTCCGGCGCGGGCGCGGCGAACCGCGCGACTGAGCGTGCCGATCGCCTGCTCTTGGCCGATCACTCGACCGCCGAGCACCTCCTCCATCTTGAGGAGGCGTGCCGTCTCTGCCTCTGCCAGTCGCATCACTGGGATCCCCGTCCACATGGCAACCACCGCGGCGACCTCTTCGTCGGTCACCTCTGGTCGGTCGTCTGGGCGATTCGCAATCTGAGGCGCCACGAGCGCACTGGCCGTCTCGGCAGCGCCACTCGCAACTGGAGTTGCGGCGCGTGACGCAGCATCAATGATTGGCGCTTGCACCACGGGACCCGCAGCGGTCGGAGCTGGGAGCGCGATCACACTCGGAGCGGCGTCGGTTGCTGGCGGTTCAGCAGACGTAGCACCGGAGAGTGCGGCGCTCGGGGCGACCGCACCAGTCAGGCTTGCGCGCCAGGCGCGGTCGAGTTCTTCAATGCGCCCCTTTAGTCCATCAAGTTGGCTGCGCAGCGTGCCCGCACGGTCGAAGGTGCCCGCCGCGACCGCAGCCTGGTGATCGCGCTCAAGGTCGTCCGCCTCGCGACGCGCAGCGCGAAGCTCGGGGGGTGGCGAAGCGTGACGCAACATCACGCGGCTTGATGCCTCGTCAATGACGTCGATCGCCTTATCCGGAAGTTGGCGGTCGTTGATGTAGCGGATGGAGAGATCAACTGCGGCGCGCAACGCCTCATCGGTGATGCGCACCTTGTGATGCGCCTCGTATCGCGGACGCAGGCCCTTGAGGATATCAATCGTCTCCTCCTGTGATGGCTCTGCAACGATCACCTGCGCAAATCGTCGTTCAAGTGCAGGGTCCTTCTCCACGTGCTTCCTGTATTCGTCCAGCGTGGTGGCACCAATGCACTGGATCTCGCCGCGCGCAAGTGGTGGCTTCAGAATGTTGGCGGCGTCAATTGCCCCCTCTGCCGCGCCTGCACCAACGAGCGTGTGCAACTCATCAACAAAGAGGATCGCGTCGCGCGACGCGCGCAGCTCTTCAAGAACTTTCTTTAGCCGCTCTTCAAACTCGCCGCGGTACTTCGTCCCAGCAACGAGTGAACCCATATCCAGCGTCACGACACGCTTGTCCAGTAGTGGTGCAGGGACATCGCCCTTGACGATGCGCTGCGCGAGGCCTTCAGCGATCGCGGTCTTCCCTACGCCAGGCTCGCCGATCAGCGCCGGATTGTTCTTGGTGCGGCGGGCAAGGATCTGGATGACTCGCTCAATCTCGCGTTCACGACCAATGACCGGATCGAGCCGCCCTGCGCGCGCCGCCTCCGTGAGATCAATGCCGAGCGCGTCGAGGGTTGGTGTCTTTGAGGTGCCCGCGCGACGCTCCGCCTGCGGCGAAGCGGGAGCGGATGACTGACTGAGGACACGCACGACCTCATGACGAACCTTGTCCAGGCTGACCCCGAGCGACTCGAGTACGCCAGAGGCGATTCCACCCTCTTCACGAACGAGTCCGAGCAGCAGGTGCTCCGTGCCGATGTAGTTATGTCCCAGGCGTCGCGCTTCATCAATGGCGAGCTCAATCACCTTCTTGGCGCGTGGGGTGAGCCCAATCTCACCGAGCACGGGGCGCTCGCCACGGCCGATGATGAACTCCACCGCCTGGCGCACCTTCGCGAGCTCAACGTTCAGGTTCTCAAGGACCTTCGCCGCCACACCCTCGCCTTCGCGCACGAGGCCGAGGAGTAGGTGCTCTGTGCCGATGTAGTTGTGGTTAAAGCGCTGCGCCTCATCTTGGGCGAGCGTCAGCACCTTCCTGGCGCGGTCGGTAAAGCGATCGAAGCGGTCAGCCGTGGCCATGCGCTCCTCCGATCTCCGCGCAGGCGCGCCATCCGCAGCGCTGCAGCACGGATGTGCAGTCTACCACCGCCCGATCACGAGGAGACTGAGCGTGGTGGGGCGCCGGGCGCCGCACCCC
>CAIZYO010000187.1 GCA_903937225.1 uncultured Chloroflexota bacterium
CGAATCATCAACGAGCTCGGCCGAGAGACAACCCATGTTGCGATTACGCTTCGGCCACTCACAAAAATCCTCGCGTCACGCTGGCAGCAGAACGTGCAAGAAGGGGCAAAGATTCGATACGACGAGTGGCTACGCGAGGTGCTCACGAACCCAGAGTCCACGCACGCTCCTCGATTCTGGTCCCGCCAGCGACACGATGAACTTGTGGAGCGATGGGTCTCGGTCGCTGGTGCCGATCGTGTACACGTCATCGTCATTGATGACCGAGATCATGATGGGATCCTTCGCCACTTCGAGGCACTACTCGGCGCACCAGCAAATACGCTGGTTGCCCACAAAGATGCGCCGAACCGTTCGCTGACGCTTGAAGAGGTTGAGGTGGTTCGATCGTTTAACGAGCAATTCGCCGAGGCGGGACTCTCAACGGCGCTCCGGCACAAGCTGATGGCACGTGGGGCCGCCACGCATCTGAAGCGCCGAGAGCCTGGGTCCAGCGAGCAGAAGATTCCGACACCAGGCTGGGCGATCAGCGCTGCACACGAAGTTGCGCTCGCAATGATTGAACGAATCAGCAAGAGCGGCGCTGACATCCGAGGTGATCTCAGCCTTCTGACAAGTCTCCCTCCTGCAAGTAAGGAGGAGCGTGACCCAGAAACAACGGTGCGCCCTGAGATCGCCGCTCGCGCGGCGATGGGGATCCTCTTTGCGTCTGGGGCCACTCACGGATATGAGGAGGGGAGCCGTGCGCCAGCCTGGGGGGAGCCATACGACCTTCAGCGTCTCTCTTCGCGCCAGCTCGCCATCGTGCTTCTTCAGCGAGGCTTGAGTCGGGTGATGCGCATCATTCGTTCGCCGCGCACCCCGCGAACGTAGACCTTCGGAGAGGCGTTTAGACCAGGGTCAGGCCTGACCCTTGAACACCTTTCGCTCTCGTAGCAGGGCAAGGATCAGATCAACACTCTCCTCGAGTGGTATCCGCGACGCATCAATGGTGAGGTCGGCATCGTCTGGCGGCTCATACGGTGATGAGATACCTGTGAATTCGGCAATCTCTCCAGCTCGTGCACGCGCATAAAGCCCCTTTCGGTCGCGTGCCTCGCAAACTTCAAGTGGAGTACTGATGTAGATCATGATGAATGGCACTTTGCCGGCGACTATCTCTCGCGCGGCAGATCGTGCTTCGTGGAATGGTGCAATTGGCGCAGCGATTGCAATCGCACCTCCCGCCGCGGCCTCCGTTGCGACTCGTGCGATGTTCATCACATTCTGGATTCTTGATGCCCGATCAAACCCCAGATGCTGAGAGACTCTCCGCCGAAGTTCGTCACCATCAAGGAGTTCGGTGTGCAGGTGAAGGTCGCGAAGCGCAGTGGCGAGCGCACGAGAGATTGTGGACTTTCCAGAACCTGAGAGGCCGGTAAAAAGGATCACAGCTCCACCGTGCTTCTCGAGGTTGCTGGCGGCCCGAAGTGCCGCGAGGGCTCGAGGAGGGAACTCTGTCGACGTCCCATCATCCACGTCTGTGGCGGGCGCGACGGATGTCGCACCAAGTAGTTGCGCCAGTGCTTCAAATGACGGCGCGTCCGTGCGTGGCCATGGCAGCACCAGAATCTCGCACTGGAGCAGCGGGCTCACATCTTCAATCACACGTTTCGCTTCCTCCGCGAGATCTACCAACGTTCCGCCGCCAATAACGCCACGCGGCGGAGCAAGGCGGGAAACGAGCACGGCAATCAACAGCCGCACCCGGCGAGCTGGCAGTTCAGGGCTCCCTGCATTCGCCTGCGCATGGAGAGCCGCGTTTGCTACGTGATGGAGTTGCGCGGTAGAGAGCGGCGCTGCGAGCGGCATGAGCAGAGTAGTCATCTCACTCTGCGAAACATCAGCGGCGCCTCTCCGGAGGTGGGGGCTCCACGCGGGTCCAACGCCAGCCGCGAGTGGTCGTAGTCCTGTCAGCGTGACGCCGTCCCATCTCGCAACCGCCGTCCCCTCTTGGTCAAGTAGCTCACACGGTTGAAGTGGCTGCATTCGAGGATGTGCTGCGGGCGGGACGTAGCCACGGAGGCACAACTCAAGGTAGTCAATCTCGTTATCGTCCAGGATCTCTCGCGGGAGTCCGCTCGCTGCTTCCATGCGCTGAGGATACCCTCTACGCTGCGTGAGATGGGAGTGAACGATTTCGGTCCAGAACGCGCTGTGCGCGCGGCAGAGGCACGCCGAATCGCAGATGCGGCGAGCGCCCTGCTGTTGCAGTTGCGCGCTGAAGCGAGTGCGGCACCTGCATTCGAACCGACGGATCTCCGCCGCGAAGGTGATCAACGTGCGCACGCGCTGATCACTGATCAGCTCCGCGCTGCATTTCCCAATGACGCGATCCTCTCCGAGGAGGCCGCAGATGACGAGACGAGGCTGCGCGCAGATCGCGTCTGGATTGTGGATCCACTCGACGGCACCCGTGAGTTCGGCGAGCGTGATGAGCACGGAGTGTGGCGAACAGATTTTGCAATCCACATCGCGCTGTGGGAGAAGTCACACGGATTGACGGTAGGAGTGGTTGCACTCCCAGCCCGAGCGCTCATTGTGGAGAGTGAGTCTCCTCCCGCAATGCCAGCACCCTCAACTGGGTCACTACGCCTTGCCGTGAGCCGATCCCGACCCCCTGCCTTCATTGAGGCAATCGCCGATTCTGGTCGCGCAACACTGCACCCAATGGGGTCTGCTGGCGTGAAGGCAACTGCGGTGATCACGGGCGAGGTCGATGCCTACGTGCATTCCGGGGGGCAGTATCAGTGGGATTCAGCGGCCCCAGTCGCCGCCGCCCTCGCCGCAGGCTATGTTGCAACCCGGCTTGACGGCTCACCACTGCGATACAACGTGCCGGACCTCCTCCTCCCGGACCTGATCATTTGCCATCCCGCACGAGTGGACGAGCTACGGGTGCTTCTCAACGGAGCGGGCGTCGGATCTGAGGGAAGTGCGGCAGAATCACCACGATGAGTAGAGTCGCCGAGGCCACCGCGTGAAAGGGCACGTCATCAGTCAGCTCGCCGCCCTAGAGGCGGAGAGCATCCATATCTTCCGCGAGGTTGCGGCGGAGATGGAGCGCCCCTGCCTCCTCTTCTCCGGCGGGAAAGACTCCATCGTCATGTTGCATGTGGCGCGCAAGGCGTTCGCCCCCGCGCCGATCCCATTCCCAGTGATGCACGTTGACACCGGACTCAACTTTGCCGAAGTGATTGCGTACCGTGATCGCTGGGCGGCGCAGCTCGGGCTGCGACTCGTGGTTGCCTCTGTACAAGACGCAATTGAGCGCGGCGTGGTGAAAGAGGAGCCGAACGGCTCACGGAACCGCATCCAGACTCCAGTCCTGTTGGAGGCGGCGGCACGTGAAAAGTTTGATGCCCTCTTTGGTGGTGGGCGCCGCGATGAAGAGAAGGCCCGCGCCAAGGAGCGCGTCTTCTCCTTCCGTGACGAGTTCGGCCAGTGGGATCCAAAGAACCAGCGTCCGGAGATTTGGAGTCTCTACAACGGCAGGGTATTCCCTGGTGAGAGCATTCGCGTCTTCCCGCTCTCCAACTGGACGGAGCTGGACATCTGGTCGTACATCGAAGCTGAGAACATTGAGATCCCTTCGCTTTATCTAGCCGCTGAGCGCGAGGTCGTGGAGCGCGACGGCATGCTCTACGCCGTCAACGAGTTCGTTGCCCTGAAGTCTGGCGAGACGTCGCAGAAGATGAGCGTGCGATATCGCACCATGGGCGACGCGAACCTCACCGCTGCGGTGGAATCCGTTGCTGACACGGTGTCAAAGGTTGTGGAAGAGATTGCAGCGGCGCGCATTACCGAACGTGGCGCAACGCGTGGCGATGACAAGGTCTCTGAGGCGGCCATGGAAGACCGGAAGAAGGAGGGCTACTTCTGATGGAGGCCGACCTTCTCCGGTTCGCAACCGCCGGCTCTGTTGACGATGGGAAGAGCACGCTGATCGGGCGTCTCCTCTTTGATTCGAAGTCGCTCTTCTCTGATCAGCTCGAATCTGTGGAGCGCGTCAGCCGTGAGCGCGGGCACGAGTACACCGATCTCTCCCTCTTGACCGACGGCCTCCGTGCGGAACGCGAGCAGGGGATCACCATTGATGTGGCGTATCGCTACTTCGCCACGCCACGCCGCAAGTTCATCATTGCCGACACCCCTGGCCACATTCAGTACACGCGCAACATGGTCACGGGAGCCTCCACCGCTGACGTCGCACTTGTTCTGGTTGATGCCCGCAAGGGGATGACGGAGCAGAGCCGACGCCACGCGTTTATTGCCACACTGCTCGGCGTCCCGCACATGGTGGTCTGCGTCAACAAGATGGATCTTGTGGACTGGTCGGAAGAGGTCTTTGAAGGGATTCGCCGTGAGTTCACCGAGTTTGCCGCGCGCCTCCGCTTGCGTGATCTCACCTTCATCCCGCTCTCTGCCCTCAGTGGTGACAACGTAGTGACGCGATCAGAGAAGATGACCTGGTTCGATGGCGCGCCGCTGCTAAGCCACCTTGAGCGACTGCATGTTGCGAGCGACCGCAACCTTGTCGACGTGCGCTTCCCCGTGCAGTACGTGGTGCGCCCGCAGTCGCATGAGAACCGCGATTACCGCGGATACGCAGGGACGATTGCCTCTGGTGTGCTGAAGCCTGGCGACCGCATCCGCGCCCTCCCCGCCGGCCTTGAAACCGAGATCGCGTCTATTGAGACGGCGGACGGTCAGGTCTCAGAAGCGTACCCGCCGATGGCGGTGACGATCACGCTGAAGGATGAGATTGATATCAGCCGCGGCGATATGCTCTGCCGGCCGAATAACGTGCCCGCGGTGATGCAAGACATTGATGCGCAGGTTTGCTGGATGGATGAGAGCGCGCCGCTAACAGCTGGGAAGACGTATGCGATCAAGCACACCACCCGCTGGGCACGCGCGGTGGTGAAGCAGATCGACTATCGCATCGACATCAACACGCTCCACCGCGTGGAGGGAGTTGAGGGCCTCGCCCTCAACGAGATCGGCCGCATCCGCCTCCGCTCCACCAAGCCGCTCTTCGTTGACCCTTACCTCTCCAATCGCCAGACGGGCGCCTTCATCCTCGTA